>NZ_JAGYGJ010000018.1:0-110159 GCF_019947405.1 Pseudomonas sp. GL-B-26
TGCCCCTTTCCCAGAGGCCGAACGCAGGCGTTGCGCAGGGGGCACCGCGGCAAGGATGCCGCGGTAGCCGCCCCCGGCCATGGATGGCCGATGGCGGCGGGCCCCCGGAGCAATGCCGGAGTGAGGGCATGCCGAGCCTAGGCGAGGCACCGAATGGCGGGGCAGGAGCCCTTGGTTACTTGGGGCTTTTCCAAGTGACTCGCTGTAAAAGCGAAACCAATAGCCGCCGCTACCAAAAAAACGGATATGCCCACAAACCAAAGCGCAAAAAAAAGGCCGCCACAACCCGACGTTGCAGCGACCCGAGGGTGACTCTATTTAATCCGGCCCACTGGCATGAGTCGTCAAAAGGTTAGTGCGCCCCGGCAGCCTTGTTCAGATCACTCTCAGCCCATTCGGTATAAACGCAAGCATCCGCAGTGGCCCAACGCACCCGAACCGGATCGCCAGTCTTCATCGGCATGCCAGCGGCAGAGAGTGCCTTGACGGTCATCGAGGTACCGCCGGAAGTCATCACAGTGCAGGTCTGGCTTTCACCAAGGAACAGCACCTCACCGACAATCGCCGACACTTCATTCCAGCCTGCCGCCAGCGGTTCCTGATGAGCTTGCTCAACGCTCAATGCCAAAGCCTTTTCAGGGCGAACCATCAGCAGCACATCCTGATTGGTTTGCAATCCTGCGGTCAGTCGAATCGACAACGATTGCCCTTCAAACGTAGCGACCGCATTGCCCTGAGCCTTGAGCTTGAGGAAGTTCGAGTTACCAAGGAACGAAGCTACAAAGGCATTCGGCGGATTCTGGTAGAGGTCGTAACCGCTGCCCAACCCGACGATCTTGCCGTGGCTGAAAATCGCGATGCGCTGGGACAGGCGCATCGCTTCTTCCTGGTCGTGGGTCACGTAAACAATGGTGATGCCCAGACGCCGGTGCAGCTGGCGCAGTTCATCCTGCAAGTCTTCACGCAATTTCTTGTCGAGGGCGCCGAGCGGTTCGTCCATCAGCAGGATGCGTGGTTCATAAACCAGCGCCCGAGCAATCGCCACACGTTGCTGCTGGCCGCCGGACAGTTGCGAAGGGCGGCGATGGGCGAATTGTTCCAGTTGCACCAGTTTTAGCATGGCGTCGACCCGACGCTCGCGCTCGGCGGTGGCCAGTTTGCGAATGGCCAATGGGAACGCGATGTTGTCGCGTACCGACAGGTGCGGGAACAGCGAATAACGCTGAAACACCATGCCGATGTCGCGCTTGTGCGGCGGCACGTTGACCAGCGATTGGCCATTGACCAGGATCTCGCCGCTGCTCGGGGTTTCGAAGCCGGCGAGCATCGACAGCGTTGTACTTTTACCAGAGCCGCTGGAGCCGAGGAACGTGAGGAATTCACCGTCCTTGATGTCCAGCGAGATGTCGTCCACGGCGGCAAAATCGCCGTAGTACTTGTTCAGGTTGCGCAGGCTTACCAGCGGTTGGTCGCTCTGCGCGGAATCTTTGATCACTGCACTCATGTCGTACTCCTGGGCGCTCAGGCGCTGATTTCATTGCGCCGGCGAAGGGCGGCGGCGATCACCATGACCAATACCGAGAGGCCGATCAGCAGCGTCGAGGCGACGGCGATCACGGGTGTCAGGTCCTGGCGCAGGGTGGTCCACATTTTCACGGGAAGGGTTTGCAGGGTCGGGCTGGCCATCATCACGCTCAGCACCACTTCATCCCAGGACACCAGAAACGCAAACAGCGCACCGGCCACCATGCCCGGACGAATCGCCGGAAAGGTCACCTTGAACACCGCTTGCAGGCGTGAGGCGCCGCAGATCACGGCGGCATCCTCGATCGACTGATCGAACAGCTTCAGCGAGTTGATGATCGAGATGATGGTGAACGGCAACGCAACAATCACGTGGCTGACTACAAAGGCGAACATCGTCCCGGTGTAACCGAGTTTGAGGAACAGTGCGTACACCGCCACCGCGATGATCACCAGCGGCACGATCATCGGCAGGGTGAACAGACCGTAGAGCATTTCACGGCCCGGGAAGCGCCCGCGCACCAGTGCAAAAGCGGTCGGCAGGCCCAGCGCCACGGCGAAGAACGTGGTCAGTACCGCGACCTTGAGGCTGGCCACCGCCGCGTTCATCCAGTCAGCGTTGGAGAAGAACTGGCCGTACCATTTCAGCGTCCATCCCGGTGGCGGGAACACCAGCCACTGGGAGGAACCGAAGGACAGCAGCACGATGAATACGATCGGCAGCAACAGGAACAACGCGATCAATCCGGTCGTGAAGTACAGGCCGAAGCGCATGCGCCGGCTCATGGCATTGGGGGTCAGGAGCATGACGGCTTACCTCGCGTTGCTGGCGCCAACCGGGGATTCCGGCTGGAGCTTCAGGTAGAAGTAGAACAACACCAGCGTAATGACGATCAGCAACGCGGCACCGGCGCTGGCCAGGCCCCAGTTGAGGAACGACTGCACCTGCTGAATGATGAACTCGGGCAGCATCATGTTCTGCGCTCCACCCAGCAGCGCCGGGGTGACGTAGTACCCAAGCGACATCACGAACACCATCAGGCCACCGGAGAACAACCCAGGCCGGCACAGCGGCAGGAACACCCGGAAGAAGTTGGTCCAGGGGCTCGCGCCGCAGATCGAACCAGCTTGCAGGATCATCGGATCGATGGCCTGCATGGTCGCCTGCAGCGGCAGCACGATGAACGGGATCATGATGTAGCTCATGCCGATCACCACGCCGGTGAGGTTATGCACCATCTCCAGCGGCTGATCGATGATGCCCATCGCCATCAGCGCCTTGTTGATCACCCCGGAGGCTTGCAGCAACACGAGCCAGGAATAGGTCCGGGCGAGGAGGCTGGTCCACATCGACAGCAACACGATGTTGAGGATCCAGCGACCCCAGCCACGGGGCACCAGGGTGATGGCCCAGGCCAGTGGGAAACCGAGCAGCAGGCTGAACAATGTCACCAGTCCGGCCACCGAGAAGGTGTTGAGCAAGACCCGTGCATAGGCCGAGTTGGCGAACAACTGCTCGTAGTTGCCCAGCCCCGGTACCGGCTCCAGCACGCCACGCAGCAGCAGCCCGATCAGCGGCGCCAGAAAGAACAGGCCGAGGAACACCAAGGCGGGGATCAGGTTGCTTGAACCGCGCCAGCGCTGTGCCATGGAAGGGGATTGGTTCATCGCAGCCGCCTTGCCGAGTGCCGAGCCGGCAGCGCCAGTGGCGCTCCCGACCTGCGTGGGTTGACGGGACGCGGTTACCGTCATTTTCATTTGACCAGCCATTCGTTCCACCGTGTCGCGATGGCCGGACCGTTTTTGGCCCAGTACGCGAAATCAAGAGTGATCTGATCCTTAGCGTAGGCAGTCGGCAGGTTAGGGGCCAGCACCGAATCCAGGCGCGCCACGCTGTCGACGTTGACCGGCGCATAGGCGGTCAGGTTGGAGAAGTCAGCTTGTCCTTTGGCGCTGCTGGCGTTGGCCAGGAACTTCATGGCTGCGGCCTTGTTTTTTGTCCCTTTGGGCACGACCAGAATGTCGGCCATGACCAGGTTCTGTTTCCAGCTCACGCCCACTGGCGCGCCGTCCTCTTGCAGGGCGTGGATCCGGCCGTTCCAGAACTGCCCCATGCTGGCTTCGCCCGAGGCGAGCAACTGTTGCGATTGGGCACCGCCGCCCCACCAGACGATGTCTTTCTTGATGGTGTCGAGTTTCTTGAAGGCGCGATCCAGGTCCAGCGGATAGAGCTTGTCGGCGGCTACGCCATCGGCCAGCAGCGCCAGTTCAAGCACACCCGGGCTTGGCCATTTGTAGAGGGCGCGTTTGCCGGGATAGGTCTTGGTGTCGAACAGCGCGGACCAGTCCTGAGGTTTGCTGGCGCCGAGCTTGCCTTCGTTGTAGCCGAGGACGAAGGAGAAGAAGAACGAGCCAACGCCGTGATCGGAGACAAACCGTGGGTCGATTTTATCGCGCTGGATGACCGTGAAATCGAGGGGTTCGAGGAGGCCTTCGGCGGCGGCGCGCAGGGCGAAATCGGCTTCGACATCGACCACGTCCCACTGCACATTGCCGCTTTCGACCATGGCTTTGAGTTTGCCGTAGTCGGTTGGGCCATCCTGGACCACGGTGATGCCGCTGGCTTTGCTGAACGGGTCGGCCCAGGCCTGCTTCTGCGCATCCTGGGTGCTACCGCCCCAGCTGACGAAGTTGACGCTTTCGGCCGCCATCAATGCCTGGCTGGTCACGCTCAGCAGTCCCGCAAAAAGTATTGCGGTTGCACGTTTGTTCAACACCATTTTCACGCCCTCATTGTTGTGTTTATGAGCGGGGCTTTTAGTGCCCGCCGATCGGGAGCAGTAGGTCCATCTGGCCTGTTACGGTCGTCCGGTCTATGGAATATCATATTATGGTATTCCAAACATTGTGCAAGCACTTTGCCTTACCGGCTATCAGCCAAAAGTGCTTTTTTTACCGTCAGGCCACCGGGCAGTGGCCCGTACGTTTATGGAGAAAAGCCCGAAATCATTCGGTGAAGGGGATGCTTTCCACCACTTCCAGGTTGTAACCGGTCAAACCCGCGTACTTCAGCGGAGGACCAAGATGACGCAGCTTGCCCACGCCAAGATCCTGCAGAATCTGCGCCCCGGTACCCACTTCAGAATAGATGCGCGACTGCGAACGACTGAACTGCCGTGGTGGCTGGGTCAGCTGCGGCACACGCTCCAGCAGCGCTTGCGACGACTCATGATTGGCCAGCACCACCACCACGCCACGACCTTCCTCGGCGACTCGCTGCAGCGCCGCCCACAACGTCCAGTTGGACGGGCCGCTGTATTCGGCGCCCACCAGATCGCGCAGCGGATCGATCACGTGCACGCGCACCAGCGTCGGTTCGTCCCGGTGCAACTTGCCCATGACCATTGCCATGTGGACGCCGCCTTCGATGCGGTCTTCAAAAGTGATCAGCTGGAAAGTGCCATGCACCGTGGGCAGTTCACGTTCACCGATACGCACGACAGTGCTTTCGGTGCTGAGGCGATAGTGGATCAGGTCGGCGATGGTGCCGATCTTGATCCCGTGCTTGCGCGCGAACACTTCCAGGTCCGGGCGGCGGGCCATGGTGCCGTCATCGTTCATCACTTCGACGATCACCGAGGCGGGCGTGAAGCCGGCCAGGCGTGCCAGGTCGCAACCGGCCTCCGTATGACCGGCGCGAGTCAGTACACCGCCTTCCTTGGCGCGCAGCGGGAAAATATGACCGGGTTGCACGAGGTCGGCGGGCCCGGCATTAACGGCGACGGCGGCTGCCACGGTACGCGCCCGGTCGGCGGCGGAGATGCCGGTGGTCACGCCCACGGCGGCCTCGATGGAAACGGTGAACGCCGTGCTGAACACGCTGCCGTTGCTCGGCACCATCTGCTCCAGCCCGAGGCGCTGGCAGTGGTCGTCGGTCAGGGTCAGGCAGATCAGGCCGCGCGCTTCCCGGGCCATGAAGCTGATGGCCTCGGCCGTGCAGCAATCGGCGGCCAGCAGCAGGTCGCCTTCGTTTTCCCGGTCCTCGTCATCGACCAGGAGCACCATCTTGCCTTGTCGATAGTCTTCGATGATTTCTTCGATGCTGTTGAAGGCCATGTTGGGATTCTCAGTGTTTGATGGAAATATTTTGTGGTATACCATAATACAAAATAAACCGAGAGGTCACTATGAAGGCGTACTGGATTGCTCATGTAGATGTCACCGACCCCGATCAATACAGCCAATACACCCAGCGGGCGCCGGCGGCCTTCGCGTTGTATGGCGGACGGATGTTGGCCCGGGGCGGGCGCAGCGAAGCACTGGAAGGCGGGCCCACGCCGCAGCGCAACGTGGTGATTGAATTCGACTCGTACGAACAGGCGCTGGCCTGCTACCAATCGGAGGAATATCAGGAAGCGAAACGGCACCGTGAGGGCGTGGCCCGGGCCGAGATCATCATTGTCGAGGGCGTGGCGCCCTGAGGGCTGTCAGCGGATGAAGTGAATCTTGCCGATATCGTCGTTGCCGATGTAAATGCCATAGACCCCGGCCTGGCGTTCCTCGATATAGCGCTCGAGGATCTGCCGGATCGCCGGGTAGTAGATGCTGTCCCAAGGGATGTCCTCGGGTGCGAAGAATTTGTAGTCGAGGGTTTCCGGCCCATACTGGCCGGTGATCTCCAGGGCGATGGCGCGGAAGATGATGTACACCTCGCTGATCTTCGGCACGCTGAAGATCGAGTAGGGCGAAAGAATTTCCGCGCGCACGCCGCTCTCTTCCCAGACTTCGCGCAACGCTGCTTGTTCGGTGGTCTCGCCGCCTTCCATGAAGCCGGCCGGCAGCGTCCAGGTACCAGGGCGCGGCGGGATGGCGCGCTGACACAACAAATACTTGCCGTCCTGCTCGATGATGCAGCCGGCAATGATTTTCGGATTGACGTAATGGATGTAGCCGCAGCCGCGGCACATCAGGCGCTCGTGCGTATCGCCCGGCGGCAGCTGGTGACCGAGGTCACTGCCGCCGCACTTTGGGCAAAAGCTCGGGCTGAACATCTTTAGCGACCTATGCGCGGTTCTTTAAGCGCGATCGGCAGGGTGATCTCAGGAATTTTCCCGGTCTCTTCCTGTTTGCGCTTGAGGTAATCGAGGGCGACGGTTGCGGCGGCGCGCACGTGGTCGACGCAAGCCTGGTGGGCGGCGAGGGGGTCGCCACTCTTGATTGCCTCGACCATGCGTTCCATTTCCTGATTGCTCGCGCCGCGCCGGTTTTCCTGGGACACCGACGTCGCCCGCAGGTAGCTGATTCGTGCCTGCAACTGACGCAACTGAGTGGCCGCGACATGGTTGCCGGAGCCTTCGAGCAGCACATCGTAGAAGCCCTGAACCGAATCGATCACCTGTTGCAGCTCGCCGTCCTTGAGGGCCTTGCGGTTTTCCTCGAGGGCTTTTTCCAGGGCCTTGATGTCCTTGGCCTTGGCGCGCAGGGTGAACAGCTGGACGATCAGGCCTTCGAGCACGCAACGCAGCTCGTAGATATCACCGGCGTCAGAGAGGGTAATGATGGCGACCCGAGGGCCCTTGGCGTCGGCGAATTCCACCAGGCCTTCGGATTCCAGGTGACGCAAGGCTTCGCGTACGGACGTGCGGCTGACGCCCAGGCGATCGCACAGATCGCGCTCGACCAGACGGTCTCCCGGCAGGAGCTGGAAGTTCATGATGGCGCTTCGCAGTTTATCCAGCACGATTTCGCGCAGGGTAACGGGGTTGCGATTGACCTTGAAGCTGTCGTCGAGTGGCAGGCGTTTCATGGGGTCCGCTCTGAGTGTGGCTGTCCATGCAAAAAGAGCACTTCGATCGCAAGAATCTCCGTGCTCGGTCAGATCAAACAGCCAAGGGTTAACTGGAGGCCTCGGCATCGGCTTCGGCGAACGCTTCACGGGCGAGCCGGAAACTGTCTACGGCAGCGGGGACACCGCAATAAATACCGACCTGAAGCAGAATTTCGCGTATTTGTTCACGAGTCAGTCCGTTACGCAAGGCGCCACGTACATGCAGCTTGAGTTCGTGAGGCCGATTGAGGGCCGAAATCATGGCCAAGTTTATCATGCTGCGCTCTTTAAGCGACAAACCCTCACGGCCCCAGACATGGCCCCAGCAGTACTCGGTGACCATTTCCTGCAGCGGCCGAGTGAAGTCGTCGGCGTTCTCGATGGAGCGTTTCACGTAGGCTTCGCCCAGCACCTGGGTGCGGATTTTCAGGCCTTTTTCGTACTTTTCATTGTTCATCATCATCCTCTCACCGCAGTCCCTTGTGGGAGCTGGCTTGCTCGCGAAAGCGGTGTGTCAGTCTGCATCAATGTTGAATGTGCGACCGAATTCGCGAGCAAGCCCGCTCCCACAGGGTTTTGAGTAAACCCGTCAGGCCAGGGCGGGCAAAGGGCCCAGCTTGCCTTTGTGATAGATCATCGGCGTCACCGGTTGCTCGGGCAGAATCAGGTTCTTCACCGCGCCGACGATGATCGCGTGGTCACCGCCGTCGTATTCGCGCCACAGTTCGCACTCGATGATCGCCGTGGCGTTACCCAGCAGCGGATTACCCAGCGCGCTCAAGTGCCAGTCGATGCCATTGGCCTTGTCCTTGCCTTTGCCGGCAAACGCATAGGCTTCGGCGGTCTGGTCGGCGGACAGCAAGTGAATCGCGAACTGCTTGCTGTCGCGCAGGATCGGGTAGGTGTCAGAGGCATAGTTGGGGCAAAACAGTACCAGTGCCGGATCGATCGACAGCGCACTGAAAGCGCTGGCGGTAATACCGACGATGCCGCCGTCCGGGTCCAGGGTGGTGACCACCGTGACCCCGGATGGGAACGAGCTCATGACGTCTTTGTAAATGCCGGGTTCGATCATTTCGTCAATCTCCTAGCGCATCACGAAGGGGTCAGGCATCGGTGCCTGGGAGAGGTTGATCCACACCGTTTTCAGCTCGGTGTAGGCCAGCACCGAATCGATGCCGCTCTCGCGTCCATAGCCGCTGTTCTTGAAGCCGCCGATCGGTGCCATGGCCGACACGGCGCGGTAGGTGTTGACCCAGATGATCCCGGATCGCACATCCCGGGCCAGGCGATGAGCGCGGCCCAGATCGCGAGTCCAGATGCCGGCGGCGAGGCCGAACTGCGAGTCGTTGGCAATCGCCAACGCTTCGGCTTCATCCTTGAAACGAATCACCGAGGCCACTGGACCGAAGACTTCTTCCTGCATGATCTTCATCGAGTTGCGGTCGCATTCGAACAAGGTTGGCTCGTAGAACCAGCCATCGCCCAGGTTCTGCGGACGCTTGCCGCCCAGGCGCAGGCGCGCACCTTCGGCGATGGCATCGGCGACGAGGCCTTCGACCACCGCCAGTTGCTGCGCGGTGGCCATCGGGCCCATTTCGCTGCTGTCTTCCTGCGGGTTACCGATGCGAATGCGTTTGGCGCGTTCGACCAAACGATCGACGAACTCATCGTAGATTTCGTCCTGCACCAACAATCGCGAACCGGAGACGCAACTCTGACCGGAGGCCGCGTAGATCCCGGCAATCGCGCCGTTGATCGCGCTGTCGAGGTCGGCGTCGGCGAAGATAATGTTCGGCGATTTGCCGCCCAGTTCCAGCGACAGCTTGGCGAAGTTCTCGGCGCTGCTGCGCACCACATGCCGTGCCGTCGCAGCGCCGCCGGTGAAGGCGATTTTGCGGATCAGCGGATGGCGGGTGAGTGCCGCGCCAGTGCTTGGGCCGTAGCCGGTGACGACGTTGACCACACCCGGCGGGATGCCGGCTTCCAACGCCAGACGCGCCAGTTCGAGAATGGTTGCGGAGGCGTGCTCCGACGGTTTGATCACGATGGTGTTGCCCGCCGCCAGGGCCGGGGCCAGTTTGATCGCGGTCAGGTACAGCGGACTGTTCCAGGGAATGATCGCCGCGACCACGCCCATGGCTTCGTGCACGGTGTAGGCAAACAGGTCCGGCTTATCGAGGGGCAGGGTGCCGCCTTCAAGTTTGTCGGCCAGGCCCGCGGTGTAGTGGAAGAACTCCGGCAAGTAGCTGACCTGACCACGGGTTTCGCGGATCAGCTTGCCGTTGTCACGGCTTTCCAGCTGCGCCAGGTGTTCCTTGTTTTCGGCGATCAGATCGCCCAGGCGCCGCAGCAGTTTGCCGCGGGCGGTGGCGGTCAAACCGCGCCAGGCCGGGCTGTCGAAAGCCGTCTGCGCCGCTTGTACGGCGCGCTCGACGTCGGCTTCGTCGGCATCGGGCAGTTCGGCCCAGGCTTGGGCCAGCGCCGGGTTCAGGCTTTCAAAAGTCTTGCCGGACAGGGCATCGACCCATTCACCGCCGATGCACATCTGGAAGCGTGCGAGTGTCATGCAACGATCCCCTTTATTTGGTTTTGTCGGGAGTGCGCGGTGTCGAGAAATTCCAGCAGCAGCTGGTTGACCAGGCGCGGTGATTCTACGGGCATCATATGCCGCTGCTCGGCGAGCACGGCAACTGTCGCGCCGGGAATACGTGCGGCCAATTGCTCGGCCATTTCCGGTGTCGAACCAGGGTCCAGTTCACCGGTGGCGATCAGTGTCGGCACCTGAATGCTGCCCAGGTCGTCAGCGCGGTACATGTCCTGGGTCGCGAACAGTTCATAGGTGGTCAGGTAACCCTGCGGGTCATTGTCTGCCAGGGTTTGGCGCAAGGCCGCGATCTGCGCCGGATTGGCCGCCTGATATTCGCGGCTGAACCAGCGCGACAGGGCGGCTTCGGCGTTGGCATCCGGTCCGTGCTCGGCCGCTTGAGCGGTACGGGCGATGACGCCGGCACGCTGTTCGGGGCTGCGATTGAACACGCTATTGAGCACCACCAGGCCTTGCAGGCGTTGCGGGTAATGCAAGGCAAATGCCCGCGCGACCAGCCCGCCCATGGAAAAACCGATCACCGTCGCCTGGGGCAATTGCAGGTGATCGAGCAGCTCCAGCAACTGGTCGGCATAGCCGAGCAGGGGGGTGCCGCTTTCCGGGCGCGGGCTGGCGCCATGGCCCAGCATGTCGTAGGCAATCACGCGGTACTTCGTGGCCAGGCCAACGACCTGGCCGCCCCACATTTCTTTGTTCAGGCCCACGCCGTGGATCAAAACCACGGGCTGGCCTTGGCCGGTCGCCAGGTAACTGGTGCCAGCCGGGGTGAGTTCAGCGGTGAGCCGAATCATGGAGCGCTCCTGCATGCCTTTTTGTTGTTCTTACCAACCTTGATTACTGGGCGTTTTCAGCGGCCAGCTCTTCCAGGTCGATGTAACGGTTGCCGATGCGAGGGTGCAGGCGGCCGCCATCGGCGCAACCCAGTACCACCACGATTTCGTCGGCACGCGGTGCATCTTCAATTTTCATTTCCAGGGTGATGTAGTGCGAACGCAGGCCTTCATCGTCTTTGTGCATCATCGGAATCTGGATCGAAGTGCCCGGGCCGCCGCGCTTGTTGGTAAAGCTCAGGTAGCTCTTGGCTTTCACCGCTTCACGGTAATGGTTACCGAAGCGCAGGGTGTGAATGACGGCGGAGGCGTGTTCGATTTCACCGTCGGCGCCCACGACAGCGGCCTTGCCATAAGCCTCGATCTTCTCGGCACCGCCGATGATGCCGACCAGTCGCTCGACCATCAGCGCACCGAGGTCGGAGCAGTTGGCGCGAATTTCCGGCTTCAGGTCTTCGACAAAGCCGCGACCCAGCCAAGGGTTTTTCATCACGACGGCCAGGCCGACCATGGTCACTGGTTTATCGGTGGCCTTGCCGCCTTCGATAAAGGTTTCTTCGACATAGCTGACGATCTTGCGGATTTCGAAACTCATGAGCTGCTCCGTGTAGGGTGAGAGTGTCTGTGCGTCTGATGGTATACCATAATACCGTTAGCGCAAGTCCCTGAAATGAGTTTCTGGTCGGACGGTGGTGAAAAGGGTGGAGGGGATGGCTGTTACCAATAAAAAACCAAAAAAAACCCGGCTGATGAGGCCGGGTTTTCCATTGAGTATTAATGCCTGCTACCGAGAGATGATCCCGTGATCGATCGCGTATTTGACCAGGGCCGCCGGTTTGTCGATGTTGAGTTTGCGCCGGATGCTCAGGCGATGGGTTTCTACCGTGCGAACGCTGATGTCCAGTTCGCGGGCCATCTCCTTGTTGTTCAGCCCTTGAGCCATCTTGTACAACACCTGGCTCTCGCGCGGTGTCAGCTCGTTGTCGGTATTTTTATCGGCGATGAGCCGCTGGGCGATCTCGGCGCTGTAGAACGTGCCGCCACTGGCGATGGCTTCGATCGCCGCGATGATTTCCCGCGACGGTGAATTCTTCAGTACATAGCCGCTGGCCCCCGCGCGAACGGACTCACTCACGTATTCATTATTGTCGTACATGCTGAGCACCAGCACCTTGAGCGACGGGTACTGGCTGCGTAACACCCGGGTCAGCTCGAGCCCGTTCATGTCCCGCAGGCTGATGTCGACCAGCAACAGGTCCGGCTGGCAGCGTCCGACCATTTCAATGGCATCCGCGCCACTCTCGGCTTCGCCCACCACTTCCAGGGGGGCCATGACCGCCAGCAGCGCTTTGATCCCGTCGCGGACCAGGGCGTGATCGTCGACCAGGGCGACGCGGATCGGGTAGGGCAGGTTCATCGCGGGTATTCACTCTTGTTGTCAGGGGGCGAGTCAGTGTGTTGCACCGGGCATTTTCATTGGCAGCCAAACGTCCAGCTCGCTTCGTCCCGGCATCGAGATCAGGTCGAATCGTCCACCAAAATGCTCGACACGCTCACGGATATTACGCAGGCCAATGCCCGCATGACGACGTTCGACCTGGGCGACGTTGAAACCGATACCGTCATCGACCACCGTCAACCGTATGGAATCTTCAGACCCGTGCAGGGTAATGGAGACGTTTTTAGCCTGTGCATGTCGTTCAATATTAGTCAGGCCTTCTTGCACGATGCGAAACAGCGAGACCGCTGCCCCATCGACCAAGTGACAGTCGAATTCGTTGTCGTTGTAAGTCACCACCAGGCCGCTGCGTTGCTCGAATTCCGCGGCGAGTTGACCGATCGCCGCCGGCAGCCCCAGGGTGTCGAGCAGCGAGGAACGCAGGTCGTGGGAGAGGCTGCGAACCTCGCCAATCGCTTCCCCCAGGCGTTCCGTGGCGTCCCTCAGCGTACTCAAACCCTTGTCGTGTGCTTGCCCATTCTCGAGCAGATGGTTGGCCAGCTCGAACTGAAACTTGATGGAGACCAGTAGCTGGCTGATGCCGTCGTGTAGTTCACGGGAAACCCGTGAGCGCTCTTCCTCTTGCAAGCTGACGATACGCTGAGTCAGGCGCTGAAGTTTTTTGTCGGCCAGACGATGTTCGCTGACGTTCAGCGTCATGCCGCTGGCGAAGACAAACAACACCGCCACGAGGGCCACCGCGGCAATCGCCAGCATGGTTTTACGAATGCCCTGGGCCACTTCGTCACGCGCTTGCTGGGTCGCGCGCTCAACGTCTTCAAGGTAGATGCCGGTGCCGAGCATCCAGCCCCAACGATCCAGCATCACCACATAAGCGAGCTTGTCGGTCACTTGGCCGGAAGAGGGTTTGTTCCAGGCATAGCGTTGAAAGCCTTCGCCCGATTGCGCACTTTTGAGCAACGCCTGGATCACCGGCAAACCGTGAGGGTCCTTCATGTCCCACAGGTATTTGCCCACCAGCTCGGACTGGCGCGCGTGCATCAGGCTGCGACCCTCGTGGTCGTAGACGAAGAAGTAGCCATTGATGCCAAAGCTGAGCTTGCGCAGTTCTTCCAGCACTTTTTGTTGTGCGTGTTCATCACCGTGGCCGTCGTCGTACAGCGGCTCGATCAGGCTTTGCGCCATTTCGACGTAGTTCTTAAGTTCTGCGCGCTTGCTGGCCAGAATGCTGTCTTCGATCAGTTGCGCCTGTTGTTCACCCAGTTGCCGGTTCATGGAGATCACCAGCGCGCAGATGACGGCGATGGCCAACACCAGCGGAAGAATCCCGAGCGCGACGATTTTGTGTTTGAGCTGCATCTTGGCTCCTGACCGGGCTGAGGGGATGCTAAGGCCCGGCATCATATGTCAAAGATACGCGCGTCCAGTAGCGGTGCTGGACGGAATGACCTCAGGTGAACATATCCATTTCTGCAGTAACGGCCACTTAGGGTTTCGCCCCGAGCGTCCGGCCCCTCGCTTGGGCTCGGCGTTCCTTCGCTCCGGTATCCATCCGGGGACACTGCCCTCCGGTCTGCTTCGCGACGACCTACATGCAGCGTGTTCGACTGCGTCGAACGGCGCTGCGCGCCACTCCCCGGATGAACACCTCCACTCAGCCTCCCGATGGGGCGGGTGGATCAAGATCAAAAGTTGCAGGCGAGCTAACGCTCGGCCTGTTGAGTGGTGAGGGGCAAAAGGCTTACCCGATCCACTGTGGGAGCGAGCCTGCTCGCGATGGCGGCCTGACAGCCGACCAATTACTCGCAGGTGTAGACCATTCCCCTGTGGGAGCGGCGTCTACGTAGAACTACGTAGACGACACGTACGTAGTAACGCGGATTTATTTGTAGACGGCATGCGGGGATATTGGGCCAGCTCCGCACAGCGGACACAATTATAAAAATTACCGCCGCAGTCCACTGGCTGTCGGCAGGAGACACGCTATGCCCCGTCTGGCTAAACACCTCGCCTGGTTTGCCGTGGCTGTCCTGGGAGCGTTTGCGCTAAGTGTCGTGGCCCTGCGCCGCGGCGAAGCGATCAATGCCCTCTGGATCGTAGTCGCAGCAGTCGCTATTTATCTCGTCGCATACCGCTACTACAGCCTGTTCATCGCCACCAAGGTGATGCAACTCGATCCCAATCGTGCCACGCCGGCTGTCGTTAATAACGATGGTCTGGACTACGTGCCGACCAACAAACACGTACTCTTCGGTCACCACTTCGCAGCCATCGCTGGCGCGGGGCCGCTGGTCGGTCCGGTCCTGGCGGCGCAGATGGGCTATTTGCCCGGTACGCTGTGGCTGATTGCCGGCGTGGTGCTGGCCGGTGCCGTTCAGGACTTCATGGTCCTGTTCATGTCCACTCGCCGCAACGGTCGTTCCCTGGGCGACATGGTCCGTGAAGAAATGGGCCGCATCCCCGGGACCATCGCGCTGTTTGGCTGCTTCCTGATCATGATCATCATCCTCGCGGTGCTGGCGTTGATCGTTGTGAAGGCCCTGGCCGAAAGCCCGTGGGGTATTTTCACGGTGATGGCGACCATCCCGATCGCGATGTTCATGGGCATTTACATGCGCTACATCCGTCCGGGTCGCATCGGTGAAATCTCCGTTGTCGGCGTGTTGCTGCTGCTCGGTTCGATCTGGCTGGGTGGGCAGATTGCCGCTGATCCGGTCTGGGCCAAGGCCTTTACCTTCACCGGGATCCAGATCACCTGGATGCTGATCGGCTACGGTTTTGTTGCGGCGGTATTGCCGGTGTGGCTGATTCTGGCGCCGCGGGACTACCTGTCGACCTTCCTGAAAATCGGCACCATCGTGGCCTTGGCGATTGGCATTCTGATCACCATGCCCGACTTGAAAATGCCGGCACTCACCCAGTTCGTCGACGGTACCGGGCCGGTATGGAAGGGCGGTTTGTTCCCGTTCCTGTTCATCACGATTGCCTGTGGCGCGGTCTCGGGTTTCCACGCGCTGATTGCTTCCGGCACCACGCCGAAGTTGTTGGCCAGCGAAGGCCATGCCCGTTACATCGGTTACGGCGGCATGCTGATGGAATCCTTCGTGGCCATCATGGCGATGGTGGCTGCGTCGGTGATCGAACCAGGCGTGTACTTCGCCATGAACAGCCCGGCGGCGCTTGTCGGCTCTGATGCTGTTTCGGTTGCTCAGACCGTCAGCAGCTGGGGCTTTGCGATTACCCCGGAAGCGCTGCAAGCAGTGGCCAAGGACATCGGTGAAACCACCATCCTGGCCCGTGCCGGCGGTGCGCCGACCCTGGCAGTCGGTATCGCGCAGATCCTGCACCACCTTCTGCCGGGTGAAAACACCATGGCGTTCTGGTACCACTTCGCGATCCTGTTCGAAGCGCTGTTCATCCTGACGGCCGTCGATGCCGGTACCCGTGCCGGACGTTTCATGCTGCAGGACTTGCTCGGTTCCTTCGTGCCGGCGCTGAAACGCACCGAATCCTGGACCGCCAACCTGATCGCGACCGCCGGTTGTGTGGCGATGTGGGGTTATCTGCTGTACCAGGGCGTGATCGATCCGCTGGGCGGCATCAACACCCTGTGGCCGTTGTTCGGTATCTCCAACCAGATGCTGGCCGGTATCGCGCTGATGTTGGCGACCGTTGTGCTGATCAAAATGAAACGCCAGCGCTATGTGTGGGTCACCATGTTGCCCGCCGTGTGGCTGCTGATCTGTACCACCACCGCCGGCTTCATCAAGCTGTTCGATGCCAACCCGGCGATCGGTTTCCTGGCCTTGGCCAAGAAGTACAGCGATGCGCTGGCCAACGGTCAGATCCTCGCCCCGGCGAAGAGCATCGACCAGATGCAGCACGTGATCTACAACGCGTACACCAACGCAACGCTGACCGCGCTGTTCTTGCTGGTGGTCTTCAGCATCCTGTTCTTTGCACTCAAGGTCGGTATCGCCGCCTGGGGCACCAAAGAACGTACGGATAAAGAAGCGCCATTCCAGGCATTGCCGGACGCTTGATCGAGGATTGCAGCATGTTCAATGACTTGAGTCGCCTCGGTAAATACCTCGGTCAGGCCGCGCGCCTGATGGTCGGCATGCCCGACTACGACACCTACGTCGAGCACATGCAAACCAAGCACCCGGACAAACCGGTGATGAGTTATGAGGTGTTCTTTCGGGAACGCCAGGAAGCTCGTTACGGAAGCAAGGCTGGACCGAAGTGCTGTTGATGGTCGGTGGCAGTGATGCCACCTGAATCTGTAAATAAAGAACCCGGCTGATGTGGCCGGGTTTTTTTTGAGTGAATGGCGTTGGCCGATCGGTGTTGAGTCAGCTTGCGGGGATGGTTTCGAGCGTTTCGAGATCCAGCAGGGTGAAATAACCACGGTCCGGCCTCCAGCCACCCGTATCAATGTGAATCACATTGCCAAGGCTGACGGGCATATAAAGCGGCGTATGCCCTACGACCAGTGCGCGCAGGCCTTCAACGCCATGTGTCTCCTGCTGATCGATCCGCCTTCGTGACCACATGCAGTAGTGCTGCACCTCCTGCAGACGCCTGTTGCTTTCCGGCGACTCCAGTTCCTTTCGCAGTTGCTGCCATGATGGAAACGGACAATCGGCGTGCACGATGCCGATCAGGCCGAATGCTGTTTCGACTTCGATCGCGATAGGGAGCTTGGCGAACTGCGCCGCAAATGCTTGCTTCTCGAACAGCGGCAGGTCCACGAACCATGAACCACCGTTGTCGATCCAGCTGTCGACATCGCAGGTATCGAAACACACCACGTAGTCGTCATGGTTGCCTCGCACCGGGTGGAACCATGCCTTGTCCAGCCAATCGAGCGCATCTAGGCACTCGGGCCCACGGTCAATCAGATCGCCAACACTGAACAGGCGATCTCGCAAGTGGTTGAACCCCGCTGCATCCAGAGCATCCTGCAACCGAGTGAAATGGCCATGAATGTCACCGACCGCGAAATCTCGACCGGCAACGTTTGCGGCGAAGCGCTTGACGCGCGACATCTCTAAAGTTTCGAGCATGGGAATGCCACTCCGGCAGCTCCCCAACGGGCTAGTCAGTTGAGTTTAGGCCAAGAAGTGGTACTCGACCTCACCGCGCCGGCAGGCAGACCATTACCGCCTGCCCAACGGCTGCCCGGATCAAACACCGTCAGAGCAAGTAGGCCGTTGCTTGCCCGAAATGGTTGTCCTGCACTCCGGCGATAAGGTGCAGAGGCATGTGTTGCGCATCCATGGATGGAACTTCGAAACTGTCCACAATCTGGGTGTGGCGCTCATTCAGCCCGGTCGACTCTTCGACAAGAGCCTTGGCCATTCTCGCGTGGTTCGCTGCGATTTCATTGAGAGTTGACACGTTACTTCTCCCGGTGACTGACCAAGCGCATCGCTGGCGTCCTAAGCGTTAATTAAAGTGCTGCCGCGTCAGAATTACGTCGTTCTGGGGCTGCTACGAGCATCTTCTGCAAACCTTAAGCCAGCAATAGTCAAAAAAATCGCGCAGCGTTTTTGATGCGACGAATGGTGGTGCCGATATATCCGGAGCATATAAGGTCGGGGAAAAAGGTGATTAGACGTGCCGAAGTTGTTTTGTTAAAAAAACAGTGCATGGCCGCTAATGACGCGCCAATGCATCTCCATTCAGTTAGATGGAAATCGCCCAACATTGAGCTGGGCAATGATCAATGAGTCTGATGCCGATACAGGGATAAGTAACTGCGACTTTGGCCAACTGCTCGCGCACAGAGGCATTGGGCTCATTGATCCCCTTTCTCTTCCACAGGTTGATCCTTTCGAACGAACCACATCGCACAGCGTTCTGCTGGTTGCTCGGGTGACGTCGCGCTACAGTTACCTTTTTGGACAAGGAAGAACCATGTGGATTTTGAAAGTAGCAGCGACTCGGCCCATTTTCCGCCAATGGTTGATCACTGCTTCTATCGGCCTTTTTGCGGTGGCGGGCGGTGCACAGGCTCAAACCTCTCCACAGGCGAACCAGGAGATAAAGGGCTTGCTGGATTTTGTGGAGCGCAGTGAGTGTAAGTTCGTGCGCAACGGCAGTGAATACCCTGGGCCCCAGGCTCGGGCACACCTCGAAAAGAAGCTGAATTATCTCGAAGGCAAGAACCTGGTGAGTAGCGCAGAAGACTTCATCGATCTCGCTGCCACTAAAAGCAGCATGAGTGGCAAAGCCTATGAAGTGCGTTGCTCGACAGGCGTCCAGCCGACGAGCACCTGGCTGAAGACAGAGCTACAGAGACAACGTCAGCACCATTGAGCCTAGCCCCCCCGAAACCGGGTACATATCCGTTTCTGCGGTGATGGCTGCTGGCGGTTTCGCTTTACAGCGACTCCCTTTTGCAGACGCCCAAAAGGAAGCAAAAGGCTTTGCCCCTCCATTCGGTGCCTCGCTAAGGCTCGGCATGCCCTCACTCCGGCATTGCTCCGGGGGCCCGCCGCCATCGGCCATCCATGGCCGGGGGCGGCTACCGTGGCATCCTTGCCGCGGTGCCCCCTGCGCAACGCCTGCGTTCGGCCTCTGGGAAAGGGGCAATAGATCAAAATCAAAAGCAACGGCAACGGCAACGGCAAGATCAACAGCTTCGCGAGCAAGCCCGCTCCCACATTAAGCAGATCGGCGTACAACTTTCGCTCCTCACCACTCAACAGGCCGAGCGTTAGCTCGCCTGCAGCCTTTGATCTTGATTCACCGCCCCCTCGAGAGGCCGAGTGGAGGTTCTGCGCAGTGGGCAACCCGGCATGGATGCCGGGTTAGCCGCCCCCGGCCATGGATGGCCGATGGCGGCGGGCCCACGGAGCAGGACCGGAGCGAGGGCATGCCGAGCCTAGGCGAGGCACCGAACGTCAGGGGCAGAAGCGCTTTGGTTACTTTCGCGCTTTTCGAAAGTGACCCGCTGTAAGAGCGGAACCATAAGCCGCCATCACCGCAGAAACGGATATGTACCCCAACCTTAAGTGAACAGCATCAGCCCCACTTGCCGGGGCTTTCTCGTTTCCGGGATTCGTACAGCCAAGTAGTTGTCATGAAATGAAAAGCCATTGTCGTCTGATGAGAAGCGACTCGCCAGACGGCGTCCTACAGTCCAATCAGCGCAATTCGACGCAGCACGCCCATCTTGCAGATTGGAGAATAAGAAAAAATGGCCAAAGCCGTACGCTTCTACGAAACCGGTGGTCCCGAAGTCCTTCGTTATGAGGAGGTCGAAGTTGGCGATCCCGGTCCAGGCCAGGTTCGTCTTCGTCATGTGGCGGTCGGCCTGAACTATGCCGACACTTACTTTCGCAATGGCACTTACCCGATCCCGATGCCCAATGGCATGGGGGTTGAAGCCTCCGGTGTGGTCCAGGCCATCGGCGAGGGGGTTACCAATGTCCGCGTGGGTGATCGCGTCACCTACACCGGTTTTCTCAATACATTGGGTGCCTACAGTACCGAACGACTGATCCCGGCCGCGCCGCTGATCAAACTGCCGGAAACCATCAGTTTCGAGACCGCCGCGGCCATGACCATGCGCGGCCTGACGTCGTCGTACCTGATGCGGCGCATTTACGATTTCAAGGCCGGCGACAGCATTCTGTTGCACGCCGCCGCTGGTGGTGTGGGCCTGATCGTTTCGCAGTGGGCCAAGCTGCTCGGCCTGAACGTCATTGGCACTGTGTCCACCGAGGCCAAGGGTGAAATCGCTCGTGCCCATGGCTGCGAGCATGTCATCAACTACAGCCATGAAGACGTCGCCCAGCGCGTTCGCGAGTTGACTGATGGCGTCGGTGTCAATGTGGTGTTCGACAGCGTCGGCAAAAACACCTTCATGGGTTCGCTGGATTCGCTCAAGCGTCGTGGCCTGATGGTGTGCGTCGGCACGGCATCCGGTCCGATCCCGGCCTTTGACCCGGTGATGCTGGCGATGAAAGGCTCGCTGTTCATGACCCGCCCGGCCCTGGCCGATTACATCGCCGATCCGGCGGAAAAAGCCGTGTTGGCGGGCGAGTTGTTCGACCATGTCGGCAGCGGTCGGATCAAGATCGAGATCAACCAGCACTATGCTTTGCAGGATGCCGTCCAGGCCCATCGCGACCTGGAATCACGCAAGACCACGGGCTCGTCGATTTTCGTCATTTAAGGGAGTCGTCTGCCATGAAAGTCGAACAATTGACCTGCAGCATTGGCGCCGAACTGATTGGCGTCAACCTTGCCGACGCGGTGCATGACGATGGCCTGTTTGCCGAGATTCGTGCGCAATTGCTCAAGCATCGCGTGGTGTTCCTGCGCGACCAGGACATCACCCGCGCCGAGCACTTGGCCTTCGCCCGTCGCTTCGGCGAGCTGGAAGATCACCCGGTGGCGGGCAGCGACCCGGATCATCCGGGGCTGGTGCGCATCTACAAGAACCCGGACCAGCCGGCGGACCGCTATGAAAACTCCTGGCACAGCGATGCCACCTGGCGTGAGGCCCCGCCGATGGGCTGCGTGCTGCGCTGCGTGGAGTGCCCACCGGTGGGCGGCGACACGATGTGGGCCAACATGGTCGAGGCCTACGCGCGCTTGCCGGAAGACGTGAAGGTGAAGATTGCCGACCTGCGCGCCCGCCACAGTATCGAAGCCAGCTTCGGTGCGGCCATGCCGATCGAAAAACGCCTGGCACTCAGGGAGAGATTCCCGGATGCCGAGCACCCGGTGGTGCGCACGCACCCGGAAACCGGCGAGAAGGTGCTGTTCGTCAACGCCTTCACGACGCACTTGAGCAATTACCACACCCCCGAGCGGGTGCGTTTCGGCCAGGACGCCAACCCTGGCGCGAGCGAGTTGCTGCGCTACCTGATCAGCCAGGCGTACATCCCCGAGTATCAAGTGCGCTGGCGCTGGAAGCCCAACAGCATCGCCATCTGGGACAACCGCAGTACCCAGCATTACGCCGTCATGGATTACCCGCCGTGCCATCGCAAGATGGACCGCGCCGGGATCATCGGCGACAAGACTTACTGATCGACCCCTTCTGCATTCGCACTCGTAAAGACGTCTGCCCGGCACGATCCCGGGTGGGCGCGACAATCATAAAAACAGGAGTAACTCATGCAATTCTTCGACGATTCCCTGCACCCGGAAAACATGGAAAAGGTGGTCATCACCGTGGCCCCGTACGGCCCGGAATGGATGCCGGAAGACTTCCCCGAAGACATCCCGCTGACCATGGACGAACAGGTGCAAAAAGCGGTCGAATGTTATGAGGCCGGTGCCACGGTTCTGCACCTGCATGTGCGCGAACTGGACGGCAAGGGCTCCAAGCGCCTGTCCAAGTTCAATGAGTTGATCGCCGGTGTGCGTGAAGCCGTGCCGGACATGATCATCCAGGTCGGTGGTTCGATTTCCTTCGCGCCGGAAAGCGATGGCGAAGCCGCCAAGTGGCTGTCTGACGATACGCGCCACATGCTGGCCGAGCTGACGCCAAAGCCGGATCAGGTCACGGTGGCCATCAACACCACCCAGATGAACATCATGGAACTGCTGTATCCGGAATACCTGGAAGGCACGTCCCTGGCCAATCCCCTGTATCAGGCCGCCTACAGCGAAATGACCGTGCCGGCAGGCCCGGCCTGGGTCGCCGAACACCTCAAGCGTCTGATGGACAACGGTATCCAGCCGCACTTCCAGCTGACTGGCATGCACGCGATGGAAACCCTCGAGCGTCTGGTGCGCAAGGGCGTCTACAAGGGCCCGTTGAACCTGACCTGGATCGGCATCGGCGGCGGTTTCGATGGCCCAAATCCGTTCAACTTCTTCAACTTCATCCACCGCGCGCCAGACGGTTGCACCCTGACCTCCGAGTCGCTGCTCAAGAACGTCATGCCGTTCAACACCATGTCGATGGCCATGGGGATGCACCCGCGTGTGGGCAATGAAGACACTATCATTGATCACAAGGGCGATCGTTTCGGCTCAGTTGCGCAGATCAAGCAGACCGTGCGCATCGCTCATGAACTGGGTCGCGAAATCGCCACCGGCAAAGAAGCCCGTGAGATCTACCGCATCGGCGTGCAGTACCAGAGCATCGAAGAAACGCTGCTGGCCAACGGTATGGCCCCCAACCGCAAGGCCGGGCAGAAAGGTGTGCCGCAACGCGGCTGATCGGCAGACGAAGCGGGAGATCAATGACCTCCCGCTGTCTGCACTGCAACACGCTTGATAACAACAATAAAACAAAGCTTTGAGGAGGCTGCATGGCCTTTCTACCAATCGCCGCAGACGATGACGACTGTGCTGTCGGTGTTGCGCGTCCGTATGCCTGGATCGTCTTCGCACTGACGTTCGGGCTGTTGATTTCCGATTACATGTCGCGCCAGGTGCTGAACGCAGTGTTCCCGATGCTCAAGGGCGAATGGGCCTTGAGCGACGGCCAGCTCGGTCTGCTCAGTGGCATTGTCGCCCTGATGGTGGGCCTGCTGACATTTCCCCTGTCATTGCTCGCGGATCGCTTCGGCCGGGTCAAGAGCCTGGCTCTGATGGCCTTGCTGTGGAGCCTGGCGACGCTGGGCTGCGCCGTGGCGCAGGACTATCAGCAGATGTTCATTGCACGGTTCATGGTCGGCGTCGGCGAAGCGGCGTACGGCAGCGTCGGCATCGCGGTGGTGATTTCGGTGTTTCCCAAACACCTGCGTGCAACGCTGACCAGTGCCTTCATGGCGGGTGGCATGTTCGGTTCGGTATTAGGCATGGCGCTGGGCGGTGCAATCGCCGCCAAGCTTGGCTGGCGCTGGTCGTTTGCCGGTATGGCGCTGTTCGGCCTGCTGCTGGCAGTGCTTTACCCAGTCATCGTCAAGGAAGCGCGCATTGCGCCGCAACGTGCCTCCCTGGCGGCGAACAAGGCGGCTGCAGCGGTCAAGCGTCCGTTGCGTACGCTGTTTTCCAGCCGCTCGGTCATCGCTGCCTACATCGGCAGTGGCTTGCAACTGTTCGTCGGCGGCACCGTCATTGTGTGGATGCCCAGTTACCTCAATCGTTATTACGACATGGCCACGGACAAGGCGGGCGGTGTCGCGGCGATCATCGTGCTGTGCAGCGGTGCGGGGATGATCCTGTGCGGCATGCTCAGCGATCGACTGTCGCGCCATTCGCCGGAGCGCAAAGTCGCCTTGGCCATCGCCTATTGCCTGGGCAGTTGCCTGCTGTTGTCGGCGGCGTTCGCACTGCCGGCAGGGCCTGTGCAATTGGTGCTGATCTGCCTGGGCATGTTGATTGCCGCCGGCACGACCGGCCCTTGCGGAGCGATGGTTGCCAACCTGACCCATTACTCGGTCCATGGCACGGCCTTCGCCACGCTGACCCTGGCCAACAACATGTTGGGGCTGGCGCCTGGGCCGTTCATCACCGGCAAGGTGTCCGACCTCATCGGCTTGCAGGCTGCTTTTCAATTAGTGCCACTGGTCAGCCTCGCGGCAGCGGCCGTGTTCTTTTATGCCAAGTGTCATTACCACAAGGACATTGCCCGGCTTAAGGGCGAGCAAGTCCACGATTCGATGAGCAAAGCGGTGTTAGAGGTGAAGTTGTGAGTGGTCGTTTACGTATTGATGTGTTCTTCGATTTCATCTGCCCCTGGTGCCTGATCGGCAAGCGTCAACTGGAGCATGCGCAGGTACAGTTTCGCAGTCGCCACCCGGATGTGCAGATCACCACGGTGTGGCATGGCGTGCAGTTGCTGCCTCAGTTGCCGGTACAAGGTGAGCCCTTCGCCGATTTCTACCGCAAACGTCTGGGCAACGCCGACGCTATGACCATGCGCCAAGCCCAGGTACAGCAGGCTGCCGCGGCGGTTGGACTGACCATCGACCTCAGCCACATCGAGACGATGCCCAACACCGCAGACGCCCACCGTTTGTTCGAACGAGTCAGCGTACTGGGCAATGCTACTCAGCGTGAAATGTTGCTCGAACGGCTGTTCGCCGCTTATTTCCGCAAACGCGAAAACCTGGGGTGCAGCGAGACCTTGCTCGCCATTGCCCGCTCCTGCGGCGTCGATACAGACGCGGTGCTCGATTGCCTGAAGGGCGACGCCACGCCATTCGATGGCTTCCCCGGCGCGACCAGTGGCGTGCCGAGCTTTCAGTTCGACCGCCGCATGACGGTGATCGGTGCACAACCTGCTCAGGCGCTGCTCGGGGCCATGAACGAATCACTCAAGAAAAGTGATTACGAGCGGCAACCGGCATGAGCCTTCGTATCCCCGTGCCTGCCGGAAAACTCCCGCAGGCGGGCGGTCGTGCACTGTTCGAATTCGATGACAAAAGCCTGGCGTTATTCAACGTCGAAGGTGACGTGTTTGCCATCGACGACAGTTGCCCCCACCAAGGCGCCTCGCTGTGTGGCGGGCGCCTTGAGGGGCGGGTGATTCAATGCTGCGCCCACGGCCTGCGCTTCGATCTGCGCAGCGGTTACTTGCTCAATTCCACTGCTGTCAAAGTCGCCAACTACCCGGTCGAGATCATCGACGGCCAGGCGTTCATCGTCATCGTTCCCGAGGAGGCCGCGCCATGAGCGCCATCGCTCTCACCCGTATCCACAGCCGAACGCGCGAATTGGCGCCAGGTTTTGTCGTCAGCTTGATCGTTGCTGCCGCAGCGTCCTTTTTGTCCGAGCACTACGGTGCGCCGGTGATGTTGTTCGCTTTGTTGCTGGGTATGGCGCTGAACTTTCTGGCCGGTGACGGTGCCTGCAAGGCTGGTATCGAGTTCACTGCGCGCACGGTGTTGCGCATCGGCGTGGCCTTGCTGGGCATGCGCATCACCCTCGAACAGATTGCCGCGCTGGGCTGGAAGCCTGTGGCCCTGGTGGTGATTCTGGTGGTGGTGACCATCGGCGTTTCAGTGATCGCGGCCAAGGCGCTGGGCTTTCAGCGTTTGTTCGGCATGCTCACCGGTGGGGCCACTGCGATTTGTGGTGCATCGGCGGCATTGGCGCTGGCGGCGGCATTGCCGAACCATCCGCAGAAAGAACGCGCGACGTTATTCACGGTGATCGGGGTGTCGGCGCTGTCGACCCTGGCGATGATCGTGTACCCGATGATTGCCAACTGGCTGTCGTTGTCGCCACAGGTGGCGGGCGTGTTCCTGGGGGCGACCATCCACGATGTCGCCCAGGTCGTCGGTGCCGGTTACAGCATGTCGACCGAGACCGGTGATACCGCCACGGTGGTCAAGCTGATGCGGGTCGCCATGCTGCTGCCGGTGATTGTCTGCGCCGCCATGATTACCCGCATGCAGGGCGCCGGCCCGACCGGCAAACGACCGCCGCTGCTGCCATGGTTCGCCGTTGGTTTTCTGATTCTGGCCTGTATCAACAGCACCGGCTGGGTAGTCCCGGTGGTGCAGGGATCGGTCAATGAATTGTCGCGCTGGTGCCTGGTGGTTTCCATCAGCGCCCTGGGCATGAAAACCCAGCTCAAGGAGTTGGCCGCTGTCGGCATCAAGCCGATCCTGTTGATGGTGGGGGAGACGGTGTTCCTTGTCGTGCTGGTGCTGTTAATGCTGCGCTGGGGTCTCTAAGACCGTTAAAAAATATTGGCTGCGACGCATCTTTTGTAGCAGCTGGCGAAGCCTGCGTTCGGCCGCGCAGCGGTCGTGAATTCAAACGATAAGGGTGCATCAGGAAACCCGTGCATCTTGTTTTTACGACTGCTACGCAGCCGAACGCAGCCTCGCGGGCTCGGCAGCTGCTACAGGGCCGCACTGCGGTTGACTCCTCGGCCGGTGCTATAAACACCGGTTTTTTTGCGGCGACTGTACCAGCAGTCGCCATTTTTTTTGCGTCCCTTTCAGTCGATTCAGGGGGCCGAGGAGCCGGGCAGGGTGCTCGGTTCGCTGGGTGCCTTGGGTTGTTTTTGCGCGCTGCGCCAAGCCGCCGGCGGCATACCGAACTGGGTGATGAACCAGCGTGTGAAGGAACTCGCCATGGAGTAGCCGAGCATGTCAGCGATCCGGCCCAACGAGTAATTCGGGTTTTCCAGGTAGCGCAACACCAGGTCGCGGCGCACGTCGTTGATCAGGTCGTTGAAGGCGCAGCCGTCGTCTTTGAGGCGTCGTTGCAGGGTCCGAACGTTCATGCCCTGGGTCTGGGCGATCTGCTCGATGGTGGCGCGTCCCATCGGCAACAACAGGTAAATGGCTTTGCGCACCTCGAACAGCATCGAAGGGCCTTCGTGGTTCAGCAGCGAGTCGAGGTAACTCTGGGCGTAGCGCGCCATGGCCGGGTCGGCATGCGGGTTGGTCATGTCGAGGCTGGCATTGGGACAGACAATGCCATTGAACTCGCTGCCGAACTCCAGTTTGCAGCCGAACAGACGGCGATGCAGTTGCAGGTTGTCGGGAGGCTGGTGCGTGAAGTTGACACTGTAGGGATGCCAGTGTGCGCCGAGCAGGGCGGCGCACAGGCGGAACATCACGCCGATGGCCAGTTCATTGGCTTGTCGGCAGGGCATCGGCGACTCGGTGACCACCTCTTCGCGAATGATCACCATCTTGCCAGCCTCCTCGATGAAGAGGGCCAGCGAATCGTTCATCAGATGCCGGTAGTGCACCAGCACTTGCAACGTATCACGCAGCGTACGCTGGTGGCTGAGCAGCAGACTGACCACGCCGAAGTCCGAGAGCTGGCGCGACTCGGCCATGCTCAGGCCGAAACTCTGGCAGCCACTGGCGACGGCTGAATCCTCCAGCAGACGCACGGCGGCATCGATGGGAATGCGATGTTCAGGGGCTTGCAGCTTGGCTTTGCTCAAACCGACGCCGGCCAGTACATCGCGCGGGTTGAACCCCAGGTACTGAGTGACCTCCAGGTAGTTGGTCAAGACGGCGGCGCGAACAAGCTTGGGCATGCGAAGGTCTTTCCTGGGCCGGATGCGATTCAAATTTGCGTGGCGACTATATCCAGCACATCAACAATTGAACAGTTGTGACGTTGTCGAGGGCGCTCGCCCAATGCTGTCCAAAATCACACCGTCGTTGTGCAGCAATCGACGCTCACCCATTGATTACAGTGAGCTGTAGAGAACCTGCGGGGATATTCGACCAATGGTCGCTGCGCGCCAACACCTGGAAATTTGTCATGAAAAGAAAAGTGCCTGACGTCCAATGAAAAGCGCCTCGGGCGAGCGCTCTTTAATGTCAGTCCTACAAAAAGCCCCTGGCGAATAGAGCCAGTCGAGTCATCGAGAAAGCGAAGGTGTTGACGTGGACAAACTGCAAACTGCCGCAACCGTTCTGATCGTACCGGGTCTGCGCGAGCACGTTGCCGAACATTGGCAAACGTTGCTGGAAACCAGGCTGTGCAAAGTGCGCAGTGTGCCGCCGCTGGACACCGACAAACTCGATTGCAGCAAGCGGGTCGAAGCGATTCAGCATGAATTGGAACAGATCGACGGGCCGGTGATTCTGGTCGCTCACAGCGCCGGCGTGTTGATGGTTGCGCACTGGGCTGCGCGGCACAGTCGGCCGATCAAAGGCGCGCTGCTGGCCGCTCCGCCGGACCTTGATGCCCAATGGCCGCAAGGCTACCCCTGCGCTGAAACCCTGCGTACCCAGGGTTGGGACCCTCTACCCAAAGGCCGGTTGCCGTTCCGCAGCCTGGTGGCCGCCAGTACCAACGACCACCTCGCCAGCCTGGACGCCGCCACGCGCATGGCCGAAGGCTGGGGCAGCGAACTGCTCAATCTCGGTGAAGTCGGTCATCTCAATCCTGCTGCCGGGTATGGGCGCTGGCCACACGCCGAAGCACTCATCCTCGAGCTGGATCGCTAGTTCAGGCGCCGGTTGGCCCGCGCCATCCGGCATTTGCCCTCACTCCTGAAAACGTAAACCCCTGGAACAAGGGGTTGCGCGAGGGCGGCTGCGCTTAAAACAAATACAAAAAGGCGGAGACAACGCAATGCACAACAATAAGAGTCACGGGTTCGCACCCTCGCGTTACACCTTGTTGGCCTCGGCCATTCTGGCCGCAGCCGTGCCGGTCGCGCAGGCGGTCGAGCTCGCCACAGGTAACCCTGACTGGACCGTGCGTCTTGATAACACCGTGAAGTACAACTACGGCGTACGCACCGAAAGCGCCGACAAACGCATGCTGGCAACGCCGAACAACAACGACGGCGACTACAACTTCCGCAAGGCCGGGACCAACATCACCAACCGTGTTGACCTGTTGACCGAGATGGATGTGGTCTACCAGAACCACATGGGTTTTCGTGTCAGCGCCGCCAGTTGGTACGACAAGGCCTACGAGAACACTGGTTCCAATTCCAACCCGTTCGTCAATGGCAACGACGCAAGGTCGGGGCTGGTCGCCAACGACCCACGACTGGCCGGGGTCACCGGCGACAATGTCGGCAACGGTAGCCCGCACCTGAGCAACTATGCCCAGCGTTACTACACCGGTCCTTCCGGTGAAATCCTCGATGCCTTCGTGTTCTACAGCACCGAAGTGGGCGAGGAGTCGCTGCTGAGCGTCAAGGCCGGACAGCACAACGTGTTCTGGGGCGAGACCATTCTCAACCCGGTGCACTCGATCAGTTACGGCCAATCCGGACTGGACCTGGCCAAACTGGCCGCCTCGCCGGGCACTGAAGCGAAGGAACTGTTCGTTCCGCGTAATCAGCTGTCGATGTCATTCACGGTCAATCCCGAACTGACCGTGGGCGCCCAGTATTTCCTCGATTGGGACGCCGCGCGCCTGCCGGAAGCCGGCACTTATTACGGTGGTTCCGATCTGGTCGGTTTCGGTGCGCAGTCGTTCCTGCTGGGCAACACCAATGGCGTGGTGCCTGGCAGTCCGCTGGGTTGTGGCCTGGCGCCGTGCAACGGCTTGACCAACGTGCGTCGTGGGCATGACCTGACGCCGGACAAGCGCGGTGACTGGGGCGTTATGGCCAAGTGGTCGCCGGCCTGGCTGGATGGCACCCTCGGCGTTTACTACCGCGAAACCTCGGAAATCCTGCCGCAAGCCTGGCTGGATGCCAGAGGCCTGAGTTCGGCCAACCCCAACGGCACCCCGCCGGCAGGGCAAGTGCCTGCAGTGGTCAATACGCTCAACTCGCTGAGCACCGCCACCTATCAAATGGCCTATGCCGACAACATCAAGATCGTTGGCCTGAGCCTGTCCAAGGACGTTGGCGGGGTGAGTGTGGGTTCGGACCTGAACATTCGCCACAACATGCCGCTGGCCAGTATTCCGGCGATTGTCAGCACTAACAGTCCGCTGGGTTTGGGCGCCGGCCTCGGTCTGTTGCCGGCCCGCACGGCCGCCACCGGTGTGGTCTACGACACCCCGCAAAAGGGCGACAGCATGGCCGCCACCGGCGACACCTTGCACTGGACGCTCAACGGTCTGATGACCATTGCCAAAACGCCTGTGTTCGATTCGGCAACCCTGCTTGGCGAGCTGTATTACAGCAACCTGCTCAAGCTCGATAGCAAGAACGAGGCGCTCTACAAGGGCAAGGACACCTATCGCGGCATCGACCAGCCGACCCGGGACAACTGGGGCATCGCGGTCAACTTCACACCGACCTGGTACCAGGTGTTTCCCGGTGTCGACCTCAACGCGCCGATGTCCATCAACGTCGGTCTCGACGGCGTCTCACCGGTGTCCGGTGGCGGTGCCAAAGACACCGGTAACTACGCCATCGGCCTCGGCGCCGTTGTGTACAACAAATACTTCGTTGATCTGAAGTACGTGGACTCCTTCGGCAAGACCGACAAGTGCGACGCCAGCGGTCTGAGTACCGGCGCGGCCAATGCCGGCAGCGGCGACGGCTCCACACCCAATGCCTTTAGCGGCAATGAAAACTACGCCTGTTACGCCGGTGGCTACTCGGCCTTCTCCGGTGGTGGTGCAACGACTGAGGACCGTGGCGCCGTATACCTGACGATGAAAACCACTTTTTGATTCACCACTGATTTGCTCAATGCAAGCAGGAGAATAACAAGATGAAATTCGCCAAAACCGTGTTGGCCGCTTCACTGGCCATGGTCCTTGCCGCCCAGGCACAGGCCGCTGTTTCACCCCAGGACGTTGCGAAACTCGGCAGCAGCCTGACCTTGGTGGGCGCCGAAAAGGCCGGGAACGCTGATGGTTCCATCCCCGCCTACAACGGTGGCCTGACCACGGCACCGGCCAGTTTCAAAGCCGGCGACAGCATGCGTCCGGACCCGTTCGCCAACGAAAAACCGCTGCTGGTGATCGACGGCAAAAACGTCGATAAGTACAAGAATATGCTCAGCGCCACCACGGTCGAACTGGCCAAGCGCTTCCCGACTTTCCGTGTCGATGTGTTCCCGACTCACCGCACCGTCTCGCTGCCCCAAGCCATCTTGGATAACGGTGTGAAGAACGCCAGCGGCGCCAAGTCGCTCGAAGGTGGACTGGCCATCGACAACGTGCTGCCGGGCGCACCGTTCCCGATCCCGCAGTCGGGCAACGAAGCGATGTGGAACTTCCTGTTGCGTTATCAGGGCGTGAGCATCAACACCAAGTACGACTCGTGGAACGTCGATTCCGCTGGTATTGCGAGCCTGGCGATCACCGGGCAGGCGTTCATTTCCTATCCGATCTACGAAAACCTGACGCAGCCGATCAGCAGCGCCGATGTGTACTACCAGATGAAGCTCTCTTACACCGGCCCAGCGCGCCGGGCCGGTGAAGCGATCATGCTCAAGGACGCCGCCAACCCGTTGCAGCAACCGCGTCGCGCCTGGCAGTACTTGCCGGGCCAGCGCCGGGTGAAACTGGCGCCAAACCTGGCCTACGACACGCCGAACCCTGGCACCGCCGGCGCGGGCACCTACGATGACGTGTTCGTGTTCAACGGGGCGCTGGATCGCTATGACTGGAAGCTGGTGGGCAAGCAGGAAATGATCGTGCCTTACAACACCTACAAGCTGACCTACGTCCAGGATCCGAAGTCGCTGACCACCGCCAATCACCTCGCGCCGGACTTCGTGCGCTGGGAAAAACACCGCGTGTGGGTCGTCGAAGGCACCCTCAAGTCCGGTGCTCGCCACATCTACGCCAAGCGCCGCTTCTACCTCGACGAAGACAGTTGGACCGCTCTGGCTTCGGATCAATACGACGCCCGTGGCCAGCTCTATCGCGGTTCCTTCGCCTTCCTCAGCCAGAGCTATGACAAGCAGGTGCCGGACTCCACGCCGTTCATGATCTACGACCTGGTCGGCGGCACCTACAACATTAACGGTGTGGTCGGCCCTTACGGCGGCATCAAGTACATCGACCCGCTCTCCAAGGCGCAGTGGTCGTCGGAGTCCCTGGCCGGCGCCGGTATTCGCTGAGCCAACCGCAAAAACGCTCGCTCGACTCACTGCTCACGAGGCGGTGGGAGCGAGCGGGCGCGAGGTTTCAACGTCAGGCACACGGACGTGTGTCCCGGCGCGGTTTTCCGAAGAGGACGCGGTATGTGTTCGTATAAAAATTGTTTGCAGCTGGCGTTTGGCGTTGTGCTTGGCGTGTTGCAGGGCATCACCCACGCAGCCGACTACGTCGATGTGCTGGACCTGCCTGTCAGGGTCAGCACTTTGGCCGTCAACAGTCCGTTGTCCGGTATGGGCCGCGCCGGTGAGCGCGTGATCGCCGTCGGTCAGCGTGGCCATATTCTGTTTTCCGATGATTCCGGTCAGCACTGGCAGCAGGCCGCTGTGCCGGCCAGTGCCGACCTTACTGCGGTGAGTTTTCCGACCACCACCCAGGGCTGGGCGGTGGGTAACGATGGCGTGGTGTTGCACAGCAACGATGCGGGTGCGACCTGGCGCAAGCAACTGGACGGCCGCGAGATCGGGGCCTTGCTGGTCAAGCATTACCAGGCGTTGGCCCGTGCAGAACCTGGCAACGAACAATGGCCGCTGCTGGTCGCCGAAGGGGAGCGCCTGGTGGCGCAGGGTGCCGATAAACCCTTGCTCGATGTCTGGTTCGCCAACGACCGCCTCGGCTATGTGGTCGGGGTGTTTAACCTGATCCTGCGCACCGAGGATGGCGGCCAGAGCTGGACGCCGTTCCAGGACCGCACCGACAACCCGCAGGGCTATCACCTCAACGCCATCGCCTCCACCGGTGATGCGCTGTACATCGCCGGCGAGCAGGGCCTGTTGCTCAAATGGGATGACGCAAAACAGCGCTTCGCCGCCGTGCAGACACCTTATCAGGGCAGTTTTTTCGGTGTGCTCGGCAAACCTGGGGAAGCGCTCGTCTACGGCTTGCGCGGCAATGTGCTACGCAGCACCGATGGCGGTCTCAGCTGGACCCCGCAGAAAAGTGGCCTGCACGTCAGCATCACCGCCGGCATCGTCGATGCGCAGGGTGATTACCGCTTGTTTACTCAGGGCGGGCAGATGCTGGTGAGCCAGGGCGCCGGTGCGCAAATGCACTGGGTGCAGCAAGCCGAGCCGGTCCCGGTGACGGGCGTCACGCGCGCCGCCGACGGTGCGCTGGTGGTGGTTGGCAGCCGTGGTGCACGGACGTTGTCCGTTGAATAAGCCCTCGAACCCTTAGAGCGAGAACCCAGACATGGGCCATATCAAACAAGAAACCATGCCGGTGATCCGCGATCTGCGGGACTTCGACCGCCAATCCGGCAATCGGCTGGAGCGGCTGGTGTTCAACTACCGTCCGCTGTTCATGCTGCTGATGGCGCTGGCCACCGTGGTGTTGGGCTACATGGCCGCGACGCGCCTGGAGCTGCGTCCCAGCTTCGAGAAAATGATTCCGCAGAGTCAGCCGTACATCCAGAACTTCCTGGAAAACCGCCAGTCGTTGCGCGGTTTGGGCAACTCGGTGCGGGTGGTGGTGGAGAACACTCAGGGCGATATTTTCGACCCCAGCTACCTGGACGTGCTCAAGCAGGTCAATGACAAATTGTTCCTCACCGAAGGCGTCGACCGCGCCTGGATGAAGTCGTTGTGGAGCCCGGCGGTGCGCTGGACCGAAGTCACCGAGGAAGGTTTCCAGGGTGGCCCGGTGATGCCCGATACCTATGAGGGCAAGCCTGAGCAAATAGAACAGCTGCGCCAGAACATTTCCCGCGCTGGTATCGTCGGCAGTCTGGTGGCCAGCGACTACAAATCGAGCATGCTGATCGTGCCGCTGCTGGACAAGGCCACGGCCAGCGGTCAGCGCATCGACTACCACGCCTTTTCGCAGATGCTCGAAGAGCAGTTGCGCGACAAGATCGAATTCGCCGACGACAGCGCTGCACGCAAGGCCGGGGAGGAGGGCAAGGGCCAGTACAAAGTCCGGGTGATTGGTTTCGCCAAGCTGATGGGCGACCTGATCGACGGGCTGATTCAGGTGATGATGTTCTTCGGCCTGGCGGTGGTCACTTCGCTGATCATCATTTACGCCTACACCCGATGCGTTCGCAGCACCTTGCTGGTAGTCGGTTGCTCGTTGATCGCGGTGGTCTGGCAACTCGGCATCGTCGCCTGGCTCGGCTATGCAATCGACCCGTACTCGGTGCTGGTGCCTTTTCTGATTTTCGCCATCGGTGTGTCCCATGCGGCGCAGAAGATGAACGGGATCATGCAAGACATCGCCCGCGGCACCCACAAACTCATCGCCGCACGCTACACCTTCCGCCGTCTGTTCATTGCCGGTGTCACCGCGCTGCTGGCCGACGCCGTCGGATTCGCGGTGCTGATGCTGATCGATATTCCGGTGATTCGAGACCTGGCGATCACCGCCAGCATCGGTGTGGCGGTGCTGATTTTTACCTCGCTATTGCTGATGCCGGTGGCGCTGTCCTATGTCGGCGTCGGGGCCAAGGCTGCCGAGCGTGCGCTGAAAATCGACACGCGCGCAGAAGGGCACAAAGGCTTCGGCAAACTGTGGGACTTGCTCGACCGCTTCACCACGGCCAAATGGGCCATGGGGGCGGTATTGGTCGCGGTATTGATGGGCATCGGCGGCTTCATGGTCAGCCTGCAACTGAAGATCGGCGACCTGGAAAGTGGCGCGCCGGAGTTGCGTGCCGACTCTCGCTATAACCGTGACAACGCCTACATCACCAGCCACTACGCGCTGTCCAGCGACCTGTTCGCGGTGATGATCAAGACCGCACCGGAAGGCTGCTTGAACTACAAGACGCTGGTCCTCGCCGACCGTTTGGCCTGGGAGCTGCAGCAGTATCCGGGCGTACAGGCGACGGCTTCGTTGGTCAACGCGGTGCGCCAAATCACCGCCGGCACCTATGAAGGCAACCCCAAGCTCAACAGCATCCAGCGCAATCAGGACGTGCTGAACTATGCCGCGCAGCAAGCCTCGGTCAACTCCCCGGAGTTGTTCAACACCGATTGTTCGCTGATGCCGGTGATCACTTTTCTCAAGGACCACAAGGCCGAGACGCTGGATGCCGTGGTGGGCATCGCCGAAAAATTCGCCCGGGAGAACAACAGCGAAGATCGACAGTTTCTGCTGGCGGCCGGGTCGGCCGGGATTGAGGCGGCGACCAACATTGTGGTGCGCGAGGCCAATCGCACGATGCTGTTGTACGTCTATGCGGCGGTGACGTTGTTCTGCCTGATCACCTTCCGCAGTTGGCGCGCGACGCTGGTCGCCCTGCTGCCACTGGTGCTGACGTCGATCCTCTGCGAAGCGTTGATGGTGGTCATGGGTATTGGCGTGAAAGTCGCGACCCTGCCGGTGATCGCATTGGGCGTGGGCATCGGCGTGGATTACGCGTTGTACCTGCTCAGCGTGCAGTTGCATTACCAGCGCCAGGGCCTGCCGCTGTCTCAGGCTTACCGCAACGCCGTGTCGTTTACCGGCCGGGTCGTGGGCCTGGTGGGCATCACCCTGGCGGCCGGCGTGGTGTGCTGGGTCTGGTCGCCGATCAAGTTCCAGGCTGACATGGGCATCCTGCTGACCTTCATGTTCCTGTGGAACATGCTCGGCGCGCTGGTGCTGATTCCTGCCCTGTCTTACTTCCTGCTGCGTCACCCCGTTTCGCAAGCCCACGTGGCACAAGCCGGTGCAACCGGCACATCCCAACGCCAGGGCATGCCGCATGCCCTGACCACTTCCGAGTAAGCCAACGATGTCTGATTACAAAGCTCCTTTGCGCGATATGCGCTTCGTACTCAACGAAGTCTTCCAGGTGTCCCGGCTATGGGCCCAATTGCCTGGCCTGGCCGAAGTGATCGATGAAGAAACGGCCGCCGCGATCCTTGAAGAGGCTGGCAAAATCAGTGGCGAAGTTATCGCAACGCTGAACCGCAGCAGTGATGAACAAGGCTGCACCTGGAGCAACGGCGCGGTCCAGGCACCGGACGGTTTTGTCGCGGCTTATCAGGCCTTCGCCGAAGGTGGTTGGGTGGGTGTTGGCGGTGATCCGCAGTTCGGTGGCATGGGCATGCCCAAGGCCATTTCGGCTCAGGTCGAGGAGATGGTCAACTCGGCCAGTCTATCGTTCGGCCTGTACCCGATGCTGACCGCCGGTGCGTGCCTGTCGATCAATGCCCACGCCAGTCAGGAACTCAAGGAACGCTATCTGCCGAACATGTACGCTGGCGCCTGGACCGGCTCAATGTGCCTGACCGAGGCGCATGCCGGCACGGACCTGGGCCTGATTCGCACCCGAGCCGAACCTCAGGCCGACGGCAGTTTCAAGATCAGCGGCAGCAAGATTTTCATCACCGGCGGCGAGCACGACCTGACTGAAAACATTATCCATCTGGTACTGGCGCGGTTACCGGATGCACCCGCCGGACCCAAGGGGATTTCGTTGTTTCTGGTGCCCAAGGTGCTGGTCAATGACGATGGCTCGCTGGGTGAGCACAACGCGCTGTCCTGCGGTTCCATCGAGCACAAGATGGGCATCAAGGCCTCCGCCACGTGCGTGATGAACTTTGACGGGGCGACCGGCTGGATCATCGATGCGCCGAACAAGGGGCTGGCGGCGATGTTCACCATGATGAACTACGAACGTCTGGGCGTGGGTATCCAGGGCCTGGCGCTGGGTGAGCGTTCGTACCAGAACGCCGTCGAATATGCCCGTGATCGCCTGCAAAGCCGTTCGCCGACGGGCGCACAGAACAAGGAAAAAGCAGCCGATCCGATCATCGTTCACCCGGATGTACGGCGGATGCTGTTGACCATGAAGGCCTTGAACGAAGGCGGGCGGGCGTTCTCCAGCTACGTCGCCCTGCAACTGGATACCGCCAAGTACAGCGATGACGCGGCAACCCGCACCCGCGCCCAGGAGCTGGTGTCGCTGCTGACCCCGGTGGCCAAGGCGTTCCTCACCGACATGGGGCTGGAAACCACGGTGCATGGCCAGCAGATCTTCGGCGGCCATGGTTATATCCGCGAATGGGGCCAGGAGCAATTGGTTCGCGACGTGCGCATCACCCAGATCTACGAAGGCACCAACGGCATCCAGTCACTGGACCTGGCCGGGCGCAAAATCGTCGGCAGCGGCGGGGCGCTGTTCCGGCTGTTCGCTTCGGAAATCCGCAACTTTACCGCCAATGCCTGCGCTGACCTCGGCGAGTTCACCAAACCGTTGAACGCCGCCGTCGACACCCTCGACGAACTGACCGCATGGCTGATGGACCGAGCCCAGAACAACCCGAATGAAATCGGCGCGGCTTCGGTCGAGTACCTGCACGTGTTCGGCTACACCGCGTACGCCTACATGTGGGCGCGAATGGCCAAGGCCGCCATGAGCACGCATTCAAAAGACGATTTCTACGCCAGCAAACTGGCCACCGCGCGCTTCTACTTCGCCCGTCTGCTGCCGCGTATCCATTCGTTAAGCGCGTCGGCCAAGGCTGGCAGCGAATGCCTCTACGAACTGGACGCAGCGCACTTCTGATCGAAAGAACAAGGACTCCCAACCATGATGGCGACAAAAATAATTCCGCCCGCTGACGGCGCCTACGCCTATCCCTTGCTGATCAAGCAATTGTTGCTGTCCGGCGTGCGCTACGAGCCGGGCCGGGAAATCGTGTATGCCGACAAACTGCGCTACAGCTACCAGACGCTCAACCAGCGGATCCGCCGGCTGGCCAACGCCTTGACCGCTGCCGGCGTCAAGGCCGGGGATACGGTGGCCCTGCTCGACTGGGACAGCCATCGCTACCTGGAATGCTTCTTTGCCGTACCGATGATCGGCGCGGTGCTGCACACCGTGAACATCCGTCTTTCGCCGGATCAGGTGCTCTACACCATGAACCACGCCGAGGACGACCTGGTGCTGGTGCATGACGATTTTCTGCCTCTGGTTGAACAGATTCAGGGGCAGCTCAAAACCGTCAAAGGTTACCTGCAGCTTACGGACGACACAGCCACTCACACGTCGCTACCGGTGCTGGGGGAATATGAAAACCTGTTGGTGGGGTCGGCCGACCAGTACGACTTTCCCGATTTCGATGAAAACTCCGTCGCGACCCTTTTCTACACCACGGGTACCACTGGCGCCCCTAAAGGCGTGTATTTCACCCACCGCCAATTGGTCTTGCACACCTTGAATGCCGTCGGCACGTTGGGCGTCTATCAGGGGTTGCCGCTGCTGCGCTCCGATGATGTCTACATGCCGATCACACCGATGTTTCACGTGCATGCCTGGGGTGTGCCCTACGTCGCCACCCTGATGGGGATCAAGCAGGTGTACCCCGGACGCTACGAATCCAACAGCCTGGTCAGGTTGTATCGAGAGGAGAAAGTTACGTTCTCCCATTGTGTGCCGACCATTCTGCAAATGATCCTGAACTGCGAGGAAGCGCAACGGACTCGTTTCGATGGCTGGAAAATGCTCCTGGGCGGCAGCTCGCTGACATTAGGTATTGCCAGCGAAGCGAGCGCCAAAGGGATTCAGGTGCACAGCGGTTACGGCATGTCGGAAACCTGCCCGTTGCTGTGCCTGACTTACCTGCGCGACGAAGACCTCGATCAATCCACGCAAACCCAACTGGCCACCCGCATCAAGACGGGCACGCCTGTGCCGATGGTCGACCTGAAAATCATCGATGCCAATGGCAATGACGTTGCTCATGACGGCGAGTCCATGGGCGAGATTGTGGTGCGCGCACCCTGGCTGACCCAAGGCTATTTGAAGGAGCCCGAAAAGGGCGCCGAGTTGTGGCACAACGGCTGGCTGCACACCGGCGACATGGCCTCTATCGACGCGTTGGGTGGAGTGGAAATCAAGGATCGCATCAAGGATGTGATCAAGACGGGCGGGGAGTGGATCAGCTCCCTGGAACTGGAGAGCCTGATCAGCGAACACCCAGCCGTGATGTCGGTCGCGGTGGTGGGTATCGCCGATGAGCAATGGGGCGAACGGCCGATGGCGCTGGTGGTGTGCGAGCCTGGGCAGTATCTCGACCGCAAGATCCTGGAGACGCACCTTCAAGGGTTTGTCGAGCATGGCCGGATCAATAAATGGGCGATTCCCAAGCAGTTCAAGTTCGTCGCCGAGATTCCTAAAACCAGCGTTGGGAAGATTAACAAGAAGCTCATCCGGGAAAGTGAATTGGGCTGAAAATGGTGCGGGGGGGCTACGTCAACTCTGGTTGATGGAGTGATTGAAAACCGCAGAGTCCCTTTAGTCTGCGGCGCCGTCACTTTGGTTTGATGCTTACTCGACGGCTTTGACCATGTCTTCGATGACCTTCTTCGCGTCGCCGAAGACCATCATGGTCTTGTCCAGGTAGAACAGCTCGTTGTCCAGGCCGGCATAGCCGCTGGCCATCGAGCGCTTGTTGACGATGATGGTCTTGGCCTTGAACGCTTCGAGAATCGGCATGCCGGCAATTGGCGATTTCGGATCGTTCTTCGCGGCCGGGTTGACCACGTCGTTGGCGCCCAGCACCAGCACCACGTCGGCTTGGCCAAACTCGGAGTTGATGTCTTCCATCTCGAACACCTGGTCGTAAGGCACTTCGGCCTCGGCCAGCAAGACGTTCATGTGGCCAGGCATACGACCGGCGACCGGGTGGATCGCGTACTTCACGGTCACGCCACGGTGAGTCAGCTTCTCGGTCAGTTCCTTCAGCGCATGCTGTGCCCGCGCTACCGCCAGGCCGTAGCCCGGCACGATGATCACGGTGTCGGCGTTGGTCAGCAGGAAGGTCGCGTCGTCAGCCGAACCGGATTTCACCGGGCGGGCTTCTTTCGAGCCAGCAGGGCCGGCTGCATCCGCGGTGTTGCCGAAACCACCGAGCAGTACGTTGAAGAACGAGCGGTTCATCGCTTTGCACATGATGTACGAGAGGATTGCACCGGACGAACCCACCAGCGACCCGGCGATGATCAGCATCGAGTTGTTCAGCGAGAAGCCGATACCCGCCGCCGCCCAACCGGAATAGCTGTTGAGCATCGACACCACCACCGGCATATCGGCACCGCCGATCGGGATGATGATCAGCACGCCCAGCACGAAGGCCAAGGCCAGCATCAGGGCGAAGGCATTCAGGTTACCGGTCAGCATGAAGGTCACGCCGAGGCCCAGTGTCGCCAGGCCCAGCAGCAGGTTCAGCTTGTGCTGGCCGCCGAACTGCACGGGTGCACCCTGGAACAGACGGAACTTGTACTTGCCCGACAGCTTGCCGAACGCGATCACCGAACCAGAGAAGGTGATTGCACCGATGGCCGCGCCGAGGAACAGCTCCAGGCGGTTACCGGCAGGAATGGAATCACCCAGTTGCTTGACGATGCCCAGCGATTGCGGTTCGACGACAGCAGCGATGGCAATGAACACTGCGGCCAGACCGATCATGCTGTGCATGAAGGCGACCAGTTCCGGCATCTTGGTCATTTCAACGCGTTTGGCCATGATCGACCCGGCCGTGCCGCCGATCAGCAGGCCGACGATTACGTAGACGATACCGACCTGGGCCCCGCCTTGTGCAAAAGAGAGCGTGCCCAACTTGTAGATCAGGCCGACCGTGGTGAGGATCGCCAAGCCCATGCCGAGCATGCCGAACAGGTTGCCGCGGCGCGACGTGGTCGGGTGCGACAGGCCCTTGAGCGCCTGGATGAAGCAGACCGAGGCGATCAAATACAGAGAAGTAACCAGGTTCATGCTCATGCTTGCTGCACCTCAGCCTTGGCTGCTGCGGCTTTGGCTGCCGAAGCTTTTGCCGGAGCCGCTTTTTTCTTGAACATTTCCAGCATGCGCCGGGTCACCAGGAAGCCACCAAATACGTTCACCGCCGCCAGCGCCACGGCCAGGGTGCCCATGGTTTTGCCCAGAGGTGTGACGGTCAACGCCGCCGCCAGCATGGCGCCGACGATCACGATCGCCGAAATGGCGTTGGTCACCGCCATCAAAGGCGTGTGCAGTGCAGGTGTAACGTTCCAGACCACGTGATAACCGACATAAATCGCCAGCACGAAGATGATCAGGTTGTAGATACCGGGGGAGATAAGCTCTTCCATCGTCTGAATCCCTGCTTAGGCGTTTTTGCGGATGACTTGGCCGTCGCGGCACATCAGGCACGCGGCGACAATGTCGTCTTCGAGGTTGATCTCGAACTGGCCTTCTTTGTTGAAGACCAGCTTCAGGAAGTCCAGCAGGTTGCGCGCGTACAGTGCCGAAGCGTCTGCCGCGACGGCGCCGGCCAGGTTGGTCGGGCCGCAAATGATCACGCCATTCTCGACGACGACCTGATCGGCCACGGTCAGTGGGCAGTTGCCGCCCTGGGCTGCCGCGAGGTCGATGACCACCGAGCCCGGCTTCATCTGCGCCACGGTTTCCGCACTCAACAGCGTCGGTGCCTTGCGGCCGGGAATCAGGGCGGTGGTGATGACAATGTCAGCCTGCTTGGCGCGTTCGTGCACGGCCAGGGCCTGACGTTGCATCCAGCTGGCGGGCATTGGGCGCGCGTAACCGCCGACACCCACGGCGCATTCGCGCTCTTCATCAGTTTCGTAAGGCACGTCGACGAACTTGGCGCCGAGGGATTCGATCTGCTCTTTGACCGCAGGACGCACGTCAGACGCTTCGATCACTGCACCCAGACGTTTCGCCGTAGCGATCGCCTGCAAACCAGCCACGCCAGCACCGAGAATCAGCACGCGCGCCGCTTTCACGGTACCCGCAGCGGTCATCAGCATCGGCATGAAGCGTGGATAGTGGTGAGCGGCCAGCAACACGGCTTTATAACCGGCGATGTTGGCTTGAGAAGACAGCACATCCAGGCTCTGAGCGCGGGAGGTGCGCGGCGCGGCCTCCAATGCGAAAGCGGTAATGCCGCACTCAGCCAGCTTGGCAATGGTTTCATTGCTGAACGGGTTGAGCATGCCCACCACAACGGTGCCGCTTTTAATCAGCGTCAGTTCGCTGTCGCTGGGAGCGACCACCTTGAGAATCAGCTCGGCACCCAACGCATCGTTGGCGCTGCCAATAATTGCGCCTGCCGCTTCATAGGCACTGTCGACAACGCTGGCGTTAATGCCGGCGCCGCTTTGCACAGTGACCTTATGCCCCTGGCCGATCAGCTTCTTGATGGTTTCCGGGGTTGCAGCAACCCGTGTTTCACCGGTCTGGGTTTCGAGAGGAACACCAATGTGCACGTCAAATCTCCTGCGTGATCTTATTGAGTAAACCCAGGCATTACGGATGAATGGGGCGGCAGGGACGGCCGATCAGCACGATTGCGCCAAATCGGAACGATCAATCATTCGAACACTGGCAAAAGTCGATTCGTTTCGTGCCTGGTCGAGCGCTGTCAGCGGTCTGGTCGATGAGTGCTGGGTAGTCGCAAGCGTTGCCGGTTTGCGACTCATTTCAGAGCCGGAACGCTCGTCGCTGGGTGGAACACCAAAGTACTCGCGATAGCATTTGGAAAAGTGTGGTGTGGACACGAAACCGCATACATACGCCAACTCAATGATCGACAATGATGTTTGCTTAAGCAGTTGTCGCGCTCGAATAAGACGTAACCTTAAGTAGTAGCGTGACGGCGTACAGTGAAGGTATTTCTGAAATAGCCGTTCTAGCTGTCGACGTGACAGATCAACGTATTCTGCAAGGCTATCCAGGTCGATCGGTTCCTCGAGATTGGCTTCCATCAACGCAACGATCTCCTGCAGCTTGGGCTGATGAGTTCCCAACACATGCCTGAGCGGAACGCGCTGATGGTCCTGTTCGTTGCGTATGCGCTCGTAAACAAACATCTCAGAGATGGCTGCGGATAATTCACGACCATGATCGCGACCAATCAGGTGCAGCATCATGTCCAGCGGCGCTGTTCCCCCGGAGCTTGTGAAGCGGTTTCGGTCCAGGGTGAAGAGGCTCGCGCTGATGCTGACTCGTGGGAAAGCCTCCTGCATGGCGGCCAAAAATTCCCAATGCACGCTGCACTCGTAGCCGTCGAGCAGCCCGGCTTTTGCGAGCGCCCAGCTACCGGTGCACACACCTCCCAACCGTCTGGATTGACGCGCCAAGGCTTGCAGCCAGGTAATGTGCTCGCGGGTAATCACGCTCTGGATTCCAACACCACCGCACACGATTACAGTGTCCGCCACTAATGGATTGTTCCACGAAGCATCCGGAGTGATCGGCACGCCGTCACTGGCCCAGACAGGCTCTCCACCGGGGCTGAACGTATGCCAGCGATACAGCTCTCGCCCCGACAACTGATTGGCCATGCGCAGTGGCTCTACGGCGGACGCCAGGGAAATGAGTGTGAATTTATCCAACAGCAGAAAACCAACGGATTGAGTCGTACCGTCGGACACGGTGGAGTTCGATGACATCGTGGTCATGTCCTCACAAAGAGCGATTACGGCCTGAGACACAGGAGCTTGTAATACCCCCCAGCCTTGGCGTAGGGAGTATCAGGTTTGGCGCAAATACCTCCCTGGTTTTATCCCACCGACGTCGCCCTTGCATCCCGCGCAGGCTGACGCGATGTCACAAGACCGATAAAGGAAATCGCCAGCGCCAGGCCAATGGTCGAGCTCACTTCGCTACGGTGCTCTGGGGTGATCATCATGACTGCCAACGCTGCGCAAATGAACGCGATCACCAGCCATGTGAGCCACGGGAATAGCCACATACGAAAGGCCAGTTCGACATTCTGCCGACGTAGCATCCGGCGCATACGCAGCTGCGACACCGCAATGGCCAGGTACACCAGCAAGGCAATCGCACCGGAGCTGGCGAGCAGGAAGTCAAACAGCCCGGCGGGCATGAAGTAGCTCCACACGGTGATCGCTGCGCCCAACACGGTGCTGGCGATCACTGCTGCCCGCGGCACGCCTTCGGAGGAGGTCACCTTCAGCGCCTTCGGCGCATCGCCACGACGGCCCAGCGAGTACAGCATGCGCGAGGCAATGTAGATCGAGGAGTTCATGCAGCTGGCCACGGCGATCAGCACCACCACGTCCACCATGAACTTGGCGTGGGGAATGTTCATGATTTCCAATGCCCGCTGGTAAGAGCCTACCGAGGCCAACAGCGGATCATTCCAGGGCACCACGGAGATGACCACGAAAATAGACAGCAGGTAGAACACGCCGATGCGCCAGATCACCGAACGCGTGGCCTTGGCAATATTCTGCGACGGGTTGTCGGATTCGGCGGCGGCGATGGTCACTGCCTCGGTGCCGATGAAGCTGAACATGATGGTGATGAAGGCGCCGACTACTGCTGACAAACCGTTGGGAGCAAATCCGCCGTGCTCAGCCATCAGGCCGCTCAATCCGCTGACCTCCCGTTCGGGCACCCAGCCCATCAACACGGCAAAACCCACGCCGATGAAACCGATGATCGCCACGACCTTGGCCATGGCGAACCAGAACTCGAATTCGCCGTACTTGGACACGCTGAACAGATTGGTCACCACCAGTGCAATGATCGACACCAAGGCGAACAGCCAGGCATCGATCTGGGGAAACCACTGGTTCAACACATGGCCGGCCGCCAGTGCCTCGATGGGAATCACCAGCACCCAGAACCACCAGTAGAGCCAGCCGATGGTAAAGCCCGCCCAACGTCCGATGGCCTGGTCGGCATAGGTGGAGAACGAGCCGGTGTCCGGGTTGGCCACCGCCATTTCACCGAGCATGCGCATGACCAGAACGACCAGCAGGCCGGAGAAGAGATAGGCCAGCAGGACGGCTGGGCCCGCAGCCGCGATGGCATGCCCTGACCCGACGAACAATCCCGCGCCGATGATGCCGGCAATGGAAAGCATTGTGACGTGACGAGGCTTGAAGCCCTGGGCCAATTGGCCATTCGAATCCTTGGAGCTCGGGCTAATCATGTGGCCACCGCAGTGAAAAGTTGCGCCACCTTACCCGGATTGTCCGACAATCCAGTAGCCTGATCGCGCCACCTCCGTGCCCGATATCGACAAGGGAAAACTTTGCGCTCGCCGTTGATGCCGGGGTTTTGGCCGTCGCGCGCGATCAAGGAAAAACTCACGTTATCGGTGTATCTCCAAGCAATCACAGCCATTAAAAAAAGCGGCCCTTTGGCACCGATAACATCGTTTCTCGGCGGTGCTGCTTTTCACTATATTGGCCGCCAGATCCGGTGAGTGACTCAACATTCGCCACCCTCAGTGCGAGTAGTCTTTATGAATAAAAAACCAGGCAGCGCAGGGTTTGTTAATGCGGGTTCGGGGACCCGGGCAGTGTGGGGCGGGGAGCAAGTCAGGCATCCCTACAATGCCACTCAAACGCCCATCGTGGTCAGTGCCGCCTATGGTTACGACGATATCGACGTCTGGTACGACGTAGCGTTGGGCAAGGCGCCAGGCTTTATTTACAGCCGCATGAGCAACCCGACAGTCGAGATCCTCGAGGCAAAAATTTGCGAGTTGGAGCTGGCCGAATCCGCCGTGGCGTTCAGCAGCGGGATGGCGGCGATCAGCAGCGTGCTTTACACCTTCCTGGCCCATGGTGATCGGGTGGTGTCGACCAAGGACAGCTATGGCGGCACCAACAAGATTTTCGAAGAGTTCCTGCCGCGCACCGGTGTGAACGTGACGTTGTGCGAGACGTTCGATCACGAAGAAATCGAACGCGAAATCGCCAAAGGTTGCCAGTTGGTGTATCTGGAAACGCCGACCAACCCGACGCTGAAAATACTCGATATCGAGCGTCTGGTGGCTGCGGCCAAGCGTGTCGGTGCCATTGTGGTGGCAGATAACACCTTCGCCACGCCATTGAATCAGAACCCGCTGGCGTTGGGTGTGGACGTGGTCATTCACAGTGCCACCAAATTTCTCAGCGGCCACGGCGACGTGCTTGGCGGCCTGGTGTGCGGTAGTGAATCACTGATGGCCAAGGTGCGTCATTACCGGGAAATCAACGGTGCGACGCTCGACCCGTTCTCCGCCTACATGATCATTCGCGGCATGAAAACGTTGGTGCTGCGCATGCGCCAGCAGCAACGCAGTGCCCGCGCACTGGCCGAGTACCTCTGTGTCGAACCGTTGGTTGAGTCGGTCAATTATCCCGGTCTGCCCAGCCATCCGAATCATGCGGTGGCGTGCGCGCAAATGTCCGGCTTCGGTGCAATCGTCAGCTTTGTCGTGGCGGGCGGCATGGACACGGTCAAGGTGCTCTTGCCACGACTGCGATTCGCCCACTGCGCGGGTAATCTGGGTGCGGTGGAAACCATCTACGGTCCGGCGCGAACCACCAGCCATGTCGAGAACACGCTGGAGGAACGCCTGGCTCTGGGTATCTCCGAAGGACTGGTGCGGGTCTCGGTCGGCATTGAAGACACTGACGATCTGCTCGACGATTTGAAGCAGGCGTTCGCATTTGTCAGGGGGGCGGACAACGATCCCGCACAATCAAACACGCAGCTTTCAATCAATGAAAAGTGCGCCGAAGTTGCAAACTGAGGCGTTAGCGTTAAACCTCACTGCAAGGATGTGAGTGGGGCGTTCATGAAGTGGAATAATAATAAAACTTAGTGGCGATCTGTTTTTTCTCTGCCCGGTCAATCATCGCAGACGTTAATTCGTGCCCTAATAACTTTCATGAGAACAACCATGTCCATAAAAGAAGAACAACTTCATTCGCGTTCCGGTTTTAAACAGGAAATGCAAACACGGCATATCGTCATGTTGGCATTAGGCGGCGTCATCGGTACCGGACTGTTTCTCACGTCCGGGTACACGGTTAACCAGGCCGGTCCCATGGGGGCGGTGATCGCTTACATCATCGGCGCACTCATGGTTTACATGGTGATGATGTGCTTGGGAGAACTGGCGGTACAGATGCCGGAAACCGGTTCATTCAGCACTTATGCCACCCGCTTTCTGGGGCCTGGTACCGGGTATACCGTCGCTTGGCTGTATTGGCTGACCTGGACGGTGGCCATCGGTTCTGAATTTACCGCCGCCGGGATTCTGATGGCGCGTTGGTTCCCGGATACACCGGTATGGATCTGGAGTGCGTTATTTGCAGGTCTGGTGTTTCTGACCAATGTGATTTCGGTGCGCTTGTTCGCTGAGACCGAGTTCTGGTTGTCTCTGGTTAAAGTGGTGACCGTCATAGTGTTTTTGATGATTGGCGGTGGCGCGATTCTCGGCCTGCTGCATATTGATCAGGCTCACAGTATCGGGCTGAGCAACTTCACTCGCGAGGGGCTTTTTCCTACCGGTTTTATGCCGATTGCCATGACGTTACTGGCGGTCTCCTTTGCGTTCTCCGGTACTGAACTGATCGGAATCGCCGCAGGTGAAACCAAGGACCCGCAAAGCAACGTGCCGCGTGCCATTCGCACGACGGTGCTGCGCCTGGCGGTCTTTTTCGTAGGGACCATTTTCGTCCTGGCTACCTTGTTACCCCGTGAACAGGCCGGGCTCGTAGAGAGTCCATTCGTCACCGTGTTCACCTACATCGGGATTCCGTACTCCGCGGACATCATGAACTTCGTGATCATCAGTGCCTTGCTGTCGGCCGCCAACTCCGGTTTGTATGCCGCGTCACGGATGATCTGGACACTCAGTGACCAGGGTCACCTGCCCAAGCGATTCTCGGCACTGACGCGTATGGGCACGCCGCTCAACGCGATTATCATCAGCATGGCGGGTGGGGCTGCCTCGTTGCTCAGCAGCGTGTTTGCCGCCGACACCATCTATCTGGCGCTGGTGTCGATCTCCGGATTGGCGGTCGTGGTGGTATGGATGAGCATCGCCGCAAGCCAGATTGCTTTCCGCCGTCACTATGTGGCCAACGGCGGTGACATCCGTGACTTGAAATTCCGTGTCCGGGGTTATCCATGGGTGCCGTTGGGAGCGCTGGTCTGCTGCAGTCTGGCGTGTGTCGGGATTGCATTCGATCCGGAGCAGCGGGTGGCGTTGTACTTCGGTTTGCCTTTCATCGCCTGGTGCTATTTCGTGTATTACATTACCCGCAAAAGCCGCGAGCGACGCTTGTCGGTTGCCCCCTTGGCACAACCGTCCGACGCGTTCTAGTCAGCGTCGACGGGATGGGCAAGTGTGCTCGGTGGAGGGGGCGTCCAAGAGGTTCAAGCCATGAAGCAAAAGACGCTACCCCCATTGAACTGGCTGCGGGCATTCGAGGTGTCTGCCCGCTGTTTGAACTTCACCCATGCTGCCGAAGAACTGTTTTTGACCCAGGGGGCAGTCAGTCAGCAGATCCGCCAACTGGAAAGCCATCTTGGGGTGGCACTGTTCAAGCGTTTGCCCCGTGGCCTGGGACTGACCGAGGAAGGCCAGGCATATCTGCCGGTGGTGCAGGATGCGATCACGCGACTGGCCGTGGGGACCAACGAGATTTTTGGTCAGCACAAACGTCGGCCGATCAAGGTGCGTGGCAGCCTGGCGTTCTTCGTGCATTGGCTGGCGCCCAAACTGGCGGGGTTTAGCCAGGCGCATCCGCATGTCGATATCCGCTACATCAGCAATATCTGGGTAAAGGAGCTGGACGGTGAGGATGACATGGAGATTCGCTGGGGCCACGGTCAATGGCCTGGACTGGTGTCGCAGCGCCTGACCTGGGACACGCTGTTCCCGGTCTGCTCGCCGGACCTGATGGCAAGGTCGCCGCTGACGGTCCCCGCGGACGTGTCGCACCATCCGCTGTTGCATGTTCTGGGCTACGAAGAGGGTTGGGGTTACTGGTTGAACATGGTCGGTGCGGACACCGTCGACTTCTCGACCGGCATGCAGTTCGACACATTGATCTCGACTTTGCGCATGGCCGAGTTAGGGCAGGGGATCGCCTTGGCGCGGTCCTCGATGGTGGAGGAGATGCTTCAGGATGGACGGCTGGTCGAACCCTTTACCCAGCGTATCGAAGCCAGCGAGTCTTTTTACCTTGTGCGCGGTTCCGGGGCCGAGCAACACCCCGACGCAGTGATGTTTTCCACCTGGCTGGTCGAGCAGGCACATCGTTTCAAATGAATGGCCGGAGCCAACCATGCGTTATGTGAGTACCCGAAATTCGGCCGTGCAGGTCGACTTCGAACAGGTCGTATTGTCAGGCATTGCCGAGGACGGTGGGCTGTTCGTACCGCTCGAACTGCCGCTGTTCGAATCGCAGGACATCGCCAACTGGTCGACCTTGCCCTATGACGAACTGGCCTACAGGGTGATCAGTCCGTTTGTGGGAGAGGCGATCCCCGAGACAGACCTCAAGCGCATGCTTAAAGAGGCCGGCAGTCAATTCAGCCATCGTTCCCTGGCGCCCTTGCATCAGGTCGATCGTAACGAGTGGGTGCTGGAGCTGTTCCACGGGCCGACTCGCTCCTCGAAGGATTTTGCCGCGCAATTGCAGGCACGGCTGGTGCCGTATTTTCTGCGCAAGCGCGGGCGTCGCGGGGTGGTGATCGGCGCCACCAACGGCGATACCGGGCTGGCGGCCGTCGAGGCGTTCAAGCACTGCGAGGAAACGCTCGTGGTGGTGTTTTACCCGGAGGCGGGCGTGCCTCAGGACCAACTCCAGCATCTGCAAGCAGCGGCGCACCCAAGGGTTCATCAGTTCGCGGTCAACGGCAGCTTCGACGAGTGCCAGACCATCGTCACCCGGCTGTTCCGACAATGGCCGTATGCGCATTACGAGGTGATCAGTTTCAACTCCAGTAACTGGGTCAGTGTGTTGGCGCAACTGGTGTTTTACTTCCACGCCGTGTTGCAACTGGGAGGCGGCCAGCGACCGATTGGTTTCAGCGTACCGGCGGCGAGTTTTGCCGAAGTGTATGCAGGCTACATCGCGCAAAAAATGGGCCTGCCGATTACCCAGATGATTGTTGCAACCAACCAGAATGACGCCTTGCATCAGTTGTTTCAGAAGAACCACTACAGCAGGTCACGAGCCAACAAGACGCTTTCGCCTGCCATGGACCTGTCGATCTTTTCCAATCTGGAACGGTTCCTTTGGGAGCTCTACGGGCGTGACGCCCAAGCGGTGTGTGCCCTGATGGAGGGGTTCGAGTCCAGCGGCGAGATGGTCATCGCCAACGAGTTCTGGTTGCAGGCGCGGATGATCATCGACTCCTACGCAGTCAGTGATGAGCAGACGCTGACGGAAATCACCTCGTTGTATCACGACACCGGTTACGTCATCGATCCGCACACGGCCACTGGCGTGCTGGCCGCCAGGTTGTATCGGCGAAGCCTGGTGGCGCCAATGGTGACCCTGGGGGAAATCTCACCGGTCAAGTCGGCGGCACTGCTTGGCGAGTTGGGCATCAGTGTGGCGGGGCTGCAACCTGCGGTCGCGACGCAAGGACAGGCGCAGGTTTACCGGATTCAACCGGACGATCTCGACACCATCCATGAGCTGCTCGGCGCGCTGTAAAGGCACGCCAACAGGAGGCCACGTGAAGCGAATTCTGGACCCTCTCGATGAACACATCATCGCGGAATTACAGCTCAATGGCAGGGCTGCACACGCCGAGCTGGCGGCCAAGGTCAATCTGTCACGCAATGCGGTGCGCCAGCGGATAGAAAGACTTGAACGCGACGGGGTAATACAGGGATATACGGTACGCACGGGGGAGGGGCGACAAGCCACGTCGAACATCAACGCGGTGATTTTCGTTTACCGCTACGACCGGATGCGGGGAGCGGAAGTGTTGCAAGCGCTGCGGGCAATTCCGGAAGTCATCCAGTGCGATGTCATGAGCGGCGAGTTCGACCTGATGCTGCGCGTGGGTGCTGCGAGCCCACAGCGGGTGCATAAGGTCTGGACTGAAATTGCCGCGTTGCCCGGGGTGGAAAACACCGTGACCTCCTTCGTGCTGTCGTCTGTCGTATAGCCCATTTTCCGTACCGCTAAAAGCCAACGTGTGTTGGCTTTTTTTATGCCTGAAGCTTTGTCCTGACACTGGTCAAAACGCCCATAAAATAGAGCAAATTGGCCTATTTCACTGCCCTGGGCCCAGCCCTAACCTAGTGCCCAACAACCCATCACCCGGATCGAGGGCATAACAAAATGACTGAATACAAATTGGCGCTGGTTGGCTTTGGTGGCGTTAACCGGGCATTGGCTCAGCTGATTGCCGAACGTAACGAACAGTGGAAAACAGAGCTGGGTTTCACCCTGAAAATCGTCGGCGTGACTGACTTGTTTCTCGGTTCGGTGATTGGCCGCGAAGGGCTGGACGCCAATGTTCTCGCCCAATTGCCGGCCGTCAAAGGTGCTTTGGCGCAACTGTCGGGTGGCGACGTCACAGCCCTCAATGAAGCGGTGATCAAGGGTTCTGGCGCGGACATTATTGTTGAAGCCACGTTTACCAACCCGGTGGACGGTGAACCGGCGACTTCGTTCTGCCGTTGGGCGCTGGAGGGCGGCAAGCATGTCGTCACCACCAACAAAGGCCCCATCGCCTTGCACGGCGCCGAGCTCAAGGCACTGGCTCGACGCAAGCATGTCGCCTTTGAATATGAAGGCTCGGTCATGAGCGGCACGCCGGTGATTCGCCTGGCCAGGCAGGCGCTGGCGGGCAGCTCCATTGTCGGCTTTGAAGGAATTCTCAACGGCACGTCCAACTTCGTGCTGACCAGCATGGAAGGCGGCCTGGGGTTTGCCGAGGCTGTCAGCAAGGCTCAGGAGCTGGGTTACGCCGAAGCCGACCCGACGGCAGATGTCGAGGGTCATGACGTACGCCTGAAGGTGGTGATCCTGGCGAATGAACTGCTGGACGCGAAGCTTACGGTCAGCGACGTCACGTGCAGCGGCATTTCGTCCCTCAGCCTTGGCGACATCGAAAAAGCCCGGCAGAGCGGCGCTCGCTGGAAGCTGATCGGGTCGGCGATGCGCCATGCCGACGGCTCGATCAGTGCCAGTGTCGAACCGCGGCTGTTGAACAACGACCATCCGCTAGCCAGTGTTGGCGGCGCGACCAATGCGGTGTCGTTTACCTCGCAACTGCTCGGTGCGGTAACAGTTTCGGGGCCGGGAGCCGGGCGCACGGAAACAGCGTTTGCGCTGCTCTCGGACATCATCAGCATCCATCAATCCATTGCACGTAACCAGGAGTAAGCCTGTGAAATTATCGCGCCTGGTTCTGGATGTCGTGGAGCCGCCCATTGAAGTCTTTAACGCCTATGATGGTTCCGTCATTGGCAGCGTAACGAATGTCTGTGCGTCGCAAGTTCCGAAGTTGTTGGAGACGGGACGCAGTGGTGCACTGGCGTGCGCCGCGTTGGCGCGTCATCGTCGGGCTCGCATTCTTGAGCAAGCCGCAATCAACATCGAACGTGATGCCGGTGTGTTTGCCAGGCTGATCGTCGACGAGGCCGGGAAGACCCTCAAACAGGCGGAAAAGGAGGTCAAACGCTGCGTCAACACCCTCAAGCTATCGGCCGAGGAGGCCAGGCGCAATGCCGGGGAGGTGGTGCCTTTTGACGCTTATGAAGGCTCCGAATCGCGTCAGGGCTGGTTTTCCCGTGAACCGCTGGGCCTGATCGTTGCGATCACGCCGTACAACGATCCGTTGAACCTGGTGGCGCACAAGCTCGGTCCGGCCATTGCGGGCGGTAACGCGGTGATTCTCAAACCCTCCGAGCTCGCGCCATTGTCGGCCATTAAACTGGTGTCTTATCTGGTCGCTGCAGGCTTGCCTGAATCAGTGGTCACAGTCGCCACCGGCGGCGCGGAACTGGGCAAGGCGTTGGTCGCCGCCCGTGATGTGCGGATGATTTCCTTCACCGGCGGTTTCGTCACCGCAGAGCAGATTGCCCGCACGGCCGGGTTGAAGAAACTGGCCATGGACCTGGGCGGCAATGCGCCGGTAATCGTCATGGGCGACTGCCGCCTTGAGGCCGCTGTCGAGAGTTGCGTATCCGGAGCCTTTTGGGCAGCGGGGCAGAACTGCGTAGGCACTCAGCGCTTGCTGATTCAGGCGTCGATTTATGAAGCGTTCCGAGAGCGTTTTGTCAGTCAGGCCCGTGCGCTTGTGGTCGGCGATCCATTACTGGCCGTTACCGATATCGGCCCCATGATTACTGCGCAAGCCGCGCAGAATGCCGAGCAAGTGGTGAACGAGGCCTTGCAAGAGGGCGCCACGTTGCTCTGCGGCCATCGGCGTGAAGGATCGTGCTATGCCGCCACCGTGTTGGAAAGCGTCGATCACGCCAGTCGACTCTGGCGCAATGAAGTCTTCGCTCCGGTGGTGGTACTGCAATGCTTCGAGAGTTTCGATGAAGCCATCGCGTTGGCCAATGAGCCCGAATACAGCCTGCATGCAGGGATTTTCACCAATGATCTGGCAACCGCGATGAGCGCGGCACGGAGGATCGAAGCCGGGGGAGTGATGATCAACGACTCTTCCGACTACCGCTTCGATGCGATGCCGTTTGGCGGTTCCAAGTACGGTAGCCTGGGTCGGGAAGGAGTGCGTTTTGCCTACGAGGAAATGACCCAGCCCAAGGTGGTGTGCCTTAACACGTTGGGTTAGTCGATTCGCGGTAAATGGATGGCATTGGGTCGGTTTGGTCACCGGCCCAATGCGTTTTGCTGAAGGGGGAGAAAGAAGAAGTTGAATATTGCCACTGAGCTGATAATCGCCAGGAAAGCGTCTGGCGCCTCTTACACACCGCCGTACTGATACACGGTCGCACTCCAATACTGGCTGCCGTTACGTTTTTGGCGAGCCCATCCGTCGGCCACCAGTTGATTGGCGATCATTCGATTCATAAAGCCATGACCGAGCAGCAGAACCGGTCCATCGCTGGCAAGGGACTGCAATCGTTTAGCTGCCGTGCTGGCGCGGATCCTCGCAGTGCCGGCGGATTCGACATTGCGTGAGTAACCGCACAGCCATAAGACCCGAAGGATAAATGCCCAGGTAAACGGCGATAGCCGTGGCAGTTTCCAATGACCCCAAGGTAGTTGTGCTTCGCAGAAAAGTGCGTCGACCAGTGCAGGCTTCAGGCCGAGCGCCTGGACGGAGGTCAGCGCACGAGGCGCGCTGCTTGAAACAATCACCGTGGCGGTTGCGGCGAGTTGCATACTGGCTTGCGGAACCGGGTGGTGGGTAATTTCGGATCGGTTGTATTGCTCGATCCAGTCTTTCATTTCGAGCGCTGAGATTTTGTCGGTTGCGGCCAGTTTTGGCTGGCCGTGACGCATCAGGATTATTTCCCTGTTCAAAACTTTACGTCCTTGTTCTGGTGTGTGGTAAATGACCAAAAGGTGCGGTTTCAGTTGTCGAGCATGACGGATGAGCTTTTTTTCTTCGAGGCACGCGTGCTGTGGTTTTCAAACCAGCCGTGATCACGGTACCACGCCACGGTATCAGTGATTGTCAGCTCTAGCGCCCGGAAACTCAGGCCAAGCTCCTGTTCACTCTTGCGGTGGTTGAAACAGGTGCGGTCCTCCTCTCGTATCAACAGGCGCAACGTGGCCATGCTCAGCAGAATAGGCTTGCCGGTAAGGCGCGCATAGATCTCCTGCACAGCCGCCAAGGTGTATAGAAAGGGGAGCGGTAGTTGTCGAACGGGTGTCTTGACGCCCGCTATACGTCCTAGAACAGGGACCAGCTGACGCATCGTCATATGCCGGCCCGCCGCGAGATAGCGCTCACCTCGTCGGCCATGTTTGGCGGCCGCGATCAGCGCCCATGCCACATCACGGGCATCGACAACGGAGAAGCTGCCAGGGATCAGCCCGGGCAACTTGCCGTTCACGACATCGTTGACCAACTGTCCCGAGGAGGTCGGGCCAATGTCGGCAGGACCCCACATCCAACCGGGCAGGACCATGCAGGCATGCATCTCGGGATGTGCTTCCAGGAACGACAAGACGACACGGTCGGCGAGGATCTTGCTGCGGTAGTAGTCATCCGCGTCGGCGTCGGCCCGCAGACATGTCTCATCGATGGACGAGCCAGGTGCGCCGTCAAGCACGGCAATGGAAGACGTATGGATGAATCGTCGTATACCGGCGCGGTAAGCCTGGTGGATCAGGTCCCGCGTACCGGCGACATTGATCTTTTCGAGTTCCTTCCAGTGGCTGCCGCCCTTGTAGTTGTCGCGAAAGAACGCCGCGGTGTGAAACACCGTATCGCAGCCTTGCAGCGATGCTGCGAATGCGTCGACATCGGCCATGTCACCAACGACCAGCTCCACACTTGGCAGATTGTTGAACTGCTGTTCACCCTTGGCTCTTGAACGGACCAGGGCTTTGACCGCGTAGCCACGAGCGACCAATTCACGCACAAGGTTGTTGCCCAACAAGCCGGTTGCACCAGTAACGAATGCGCTGTGCATGGCTCAACCCTCAGCCGGATAGGCTAACGGCATCAGCACCGCACTGTCGAAGAAGGCCTCTTCACGAATGGCCAGGCCGTTTTTGAAGGTGAAATGTGCGGCGTAGTGCGCGGTAATATGGCGTCCATGAGGTGGAATCACCCGGCCTGGCAGCACCAAGGGTGCGGCGAATGTGCCGGTCAGGAAGGCAGTCAGCGCCAAACGATCGTTACCGACGGCGAATGGGCTGAAAATTACTTGGGCATCGGGGAGCGCTTCGAACAATGCAATCTCTCGTTTGCGCATGGCTTCGCGACCGGTTTGTATCCCCGTGCCATCGAGGTAGATGAAGTCTTCGCAAACCAGCGCAAGCATCGCCTCCACATCACGGCGATTGAAGGCACTGGCGGCGCGTTCCGCATAGTCTTTGGGTCCAGTAGTCATGCAGTCCATTCCATTCGTTTCGAGGGCCTGTAGATATACCTTTGAGGCCTCTCCCGAAAAACAGCGACTACTGCATAATGGCTTTGCACATATGCAGACCAGGGAGGACAGGACGCATGGCGTTGCAAGCAAATTGGGACGATCTTCGTCTGCTGTTGGCAGTCTCGCGGCGTGGCAGCTTCCTTCAAGCTGGCCAGTTGCTAGGTATCGCGGCGTCTACCGTGTCCCGCCGCCTGACCCAACTTGAGGTCGCACTGGGCGAGCCACTCGTCGAGCGGGGCGTTGAAGGATGCTGGTTGACCTCGCGGGGCCAATCCCTCGTGGAAGTTGCCCTGGCTGCGGAAGCTGGCTTGAGGCGTCAAACCGCTGCTGGCTTATCCGAGCTACACACAGCGCTATTTGGCAGTGTCCTGGTCAGTGCAGGAGAGGGGTTCTCGACTTGCGTGCTGGAGGCCGCGAGTCGTTTCACTTCTCTGCACCCGCGTTGCTCGGTGGAGTTGATGGTAACAGCCGACTTTCACAAGATCGTCCGCGGCGTGGCAGACATTGCTGTACGTACAGCTCATCTGGGTGAGCCGTCGCTGATTTATCGACCAATAGGCCGGCTCGCCTACGGTGTCTTCGCTGATGCAGGTTATCTGAAGCGGTTTCCAGGGGTGACCCCGGCCACGGCGGTCAATATTGCCTTGCTTCCCCCGCTGGACATGTTGCCGCAAATGCGTGCGGCAAGGGCCGGTGGTCTGGACCGCGCGCAGATCAGCGTGAACTCGTTCGCCGTGCAGCTCGAATCGGTGAGGCGAGGTATGGGGGTGGCCGTACTGCCCCGTCTACTGGCGAAGGATCTGATCGGGTTGTTCCCGGAACTACACCTTCCAGATATGGAGGTCTATCTGGTGACCCGGCCTCAGGCATTAAAGCAGGCCCACATCAAATGTTTTTTTGCCATCCTGGAGCAGGTGCTGCTCGAAGCCCTGTCCATGGAAAATGTCGAAGGTTTAGGGGGACCACTTCCGATAGTGTAGTGTTGGAGCTACAAAGGATGTTCCAGGCTTTTCGTTTCTTTCCAGGATGGATGTTTACCCAATGCTCAAGTTCAATGCTCATCTCGGTTTTCAATTCAATGAGTTGCCTTTTCTTCAACGCATCGAAGCCGCCGCTGCCGCTGGATTTCGGGCGGTGGAGTTTCCGTCGCCCTATGAATTCGACGCCAGTCTCCTGGCCGACCACTTGGCTCAATACGCTCTTCCTCTGATTCAGTTCGCCGCACCGGCGGGTGTCACTAAAGGCATTGCTGCCCTGCAAGGCAAGGAAGAAGAGTTTCGCGCTGGCCTGGTCCAGGCCGCCAGTTATGCAAAGGTGCTGGCTTGTTCGGATGTCCACATCATGTCTGGAATTACGACGCAGGATGAGGCTGCGCTTATCTTCGGGAGCAACCTGGAGTATGCAGTCAAGTACTTCGAAGATCAGGGGTTGCGGCCCCTTATCGAAGTGATCAGTTCGAAGGAGATGCCGGGCTATTACATGTCTGACTTCAGCAGGGCGCAACAGGTGCTGGAGACCTTCCCGAGTGTTGGGCTGATTCTCGATCTTTACCATGCCCAGCTTTTGACCGGAGACGCAGCAGATGTTCTGGCTCGATTTTATGACCGAACTGTCCATGTGCAAATTGCTGACTGTCCGGGTCGTCACGAACCGGGAACGGGGAGCATCAACTTTGCTGCCTTGTTCGCGGCGTTGGAGCAGCGTGGCTACCCAGGATGGATCGGCTGTGAATACCGTCCTTCCGGCTCTACCGTTGCGAGCCTTGACTGGATTAAGCAGCTAAGGACTTAGCACTTGCGGGCACGAGTTACCCTGATGCACTCCTCTGGCGGAGAAGTGCCAGTCGTGGCTCTGATTATGAGAAAACACTTTTTCAATACCCGGCAATAGACTGGGTTTTGCGATGAGCGTGGAGCGCTTGTCAAAGACCCACTCAAAGGATGAGCACATGAGCCGTACCGGCCATATCTGCCTGATGGCAACCTATAACAAATGGATGAACGAAAAGATCTATGGAGCAGCCAGGTGCTTGTCCGATGATGAGCTCTCAGCTGATAGAAAAGCGTTCTTCAGGTCGATTCTCGGGACGCTAAACCACGTGGCAGCCGGAGACACTGTGTGGTTAAAGCGATTCGCCAAACATCCAGCGAACCACTCGGCATTGGAACCGGTGAGGCGACTTCCTGATCCGAAAAACCTTGACCAAGCGTTGTTCTCTACTATTCGAGAACTCTCAGTGTATCGAGAGAGGCTTGATCAGATAATCGTCGAGTGGGCTAACTCTATTACAGAGTCCGATCTAGACCATACCCTCCATTACGCCAGCTTGAAGGGTGTAGTGTCCGACAAGGACTTTTACAGCCTGGTGATGCATTTCTTCAACCATCAGACTCATCATCGTGGCCAGGTTACTACGCTGCTTTCACAGGCTGGTGTCGACATAGGTGATACAGATTTGGTCGTCCTCATCCCATCCCGATCCGGCGGGGGCTTTCGCTAACCCACCCGGATCTTTTTCCAGCGCACCCGATGCGCCAACCGAAAACGGCCCGGTTTAGCGTTACCCTTCGACGGCCATGCGCGTGGCCAAGCCTGCGAGGACCGTCCCCATCAGCCAGCGCTGCACGGTCTGCCACACGGGCCTGCTTGCGAGGAATGTCGCAATGGAGCCAGCCATGACGGCAATCAGGGCGTTGACGCTCACGCTAATGACGATCTGCGTAAAGCCAAGCACGATGGATTGCGCCAGCACGCTGCCGTGGTCGGCGGGGTTGATGAACTGGGGCAGCAGCGACAAATACATGACTGCGATTTTGGGATTCAGCAGGTTGGTGACAAACCCCATCATAAACAGCTTGCGCGGGCTGTCCTTGGGCAGGTCGCGCACCTGGAATGGAGAACGGCCGCCGGGCTTGACCGCTTGCCAGGCCAGGTAGAGCAGATAGAGTGCGCCGCCAAGTCGCAGGGCGTCATACGCATAGGGAACCGCCAGGACCAGGGCTGTGATGCCCAATGCGGCGCAAAACATATAAACGACGAAACCCAACGCCACGCCACCCAGGGAAATCAGTCCGGCCATTCGTCCCTGGCAGATCGATCGCGAGATGAGATAGATCATGTTCGGGCCGGGAGTCAGCACCATGCCGAGTGAAATCAGGCCGAAGGCAAGCAGGTTGGACAGTTCGGGCATGGCGTAACTCCTGAAGGAAGAGATAACGTATTGGAAGCTCCGCAAAATCTGCATAAAACGGTTTTCGCGATCTCTGAGGTATGAACCTGGATGGAGCGGACGATAGTAGGGCGGCCAAAGGGAGAGCGTTAGATACAGATTGACTGACAAAACGTCATACAGCGAAGCTCACCGGCAGGGTGCCAGCGGCCGTCTGACGACCCACCTTGAACCATGCGGCGTACAACGCCGGGACGAAGAAAATCGTCAGTAGCGTCGCCACGGTGAGGCCGCCCATGATCGCAATTGCCATCGGTCCCCAGAACACACTGCGCGTTAGCGGGATCATTGCGAGCACGGTAGCCAGCGCCGTCAGCATCACCGGACGGGCTCGGTGAATGGCGGCATCCAGCACAGCATTCCACGGGTCACGCCCTTCGGCGATCTCGGTTTGTACCTGATCGATCAGGATCACCGAGTTGCGCATGATCATGCCACCCAGTGCGATGATGCCCAGGATTGCGACGAAGCCCAGCGGCGACTGGAACACCAGCAGCGCCGGCACTACACCAATCAGGCCCAGCGGTGCGGTCAGCACGAATACTTTCGCGGTAGTGGTCGGTTTTTATTTCATTACTGCCAATACATCGAGTTTGTCATGTGAACCTTCTGAATCAGTCAAAATTCTCGACCAGGCATTTGACCTCGTTCGTCATCTGCGCCTGATCACTCTAGCCGTGGGTGGGTTGGAAATGGTGGGGATCAATCGTTGGCCACTGCGCTGTCGTTGACCTATTCCAGCGGAATACTGCTGCGATTCAGAGGCTACAAGGTGGTGGGTGGCTGCCTGCTTATACAGACCGTGGGCATGCTGCTGATATGGCTTGCGCCGATTCCTGCGCTGGCCAGGCGGGTTTCTAGTGGTGCTCTGCCTATGTTGGCGGAAGGGCCGTCTACGCGATTAATACCGCTTGCTGCGCACGCCTGAGTTGCTGGAGCAGGCCGAGTGGGCCGCGAAGTCGGCGGCCTATGATGCTTTGGTGAATCAGAAACAGGGAATTGTGTTCGATCGGCAGGACACCGGAGAGGGATGCTGCTGAAAAGTCGCTGAAGCGTGCGCGAAGCGACATGAATCCACAACAACCTTCAGCAACATTCCAAGGTCCAGATGCAGCGAAACCCGCACTGGGCGGGCTTCGTTGTTGTCTCAAATGGGCCGGGCGCGTTTGAACTGGCCTGTATTTCCCCAGTAATCATTGGGATTGACGTGCGTCATTGACTCAAGGCATACACAGGGGCATACACGCTGCTGGCTGCAGTGCCGTGTCAGGCAATAAAAATTCCCCGTGATGAGCGTTCCTACGGCCATAGCCTCAAATCACATTGCTGCAATGGATCGTGACGCGTAATGCTGGCGGTTGGAGTCCTCGTTGAGCATCTGAACCGAAGCGATTACCGCGCCTTGGCTTCCCGCTCTCAGATGGGAAAAGGAGGCTTAACCAAACTTAACAGCTCACGGGCACGAGGCTAAGCCACTCTCGACCAATAAATACGGGCATTTAATCCGAAATTTCGGTGCGTTTGTAGGTGGTTAACATTAGCAATTTGTTCACCTTCAACTTTTTTACTTGTCTGATGGAAACACTATTTCCTGCTTGCGTTTGCCGGCGTACTCGGCATCGGCGAAAGTCATTTGCTTCATCGGGAAACTCGGCGGGTGGAGTCTGGGTATTTTGCCAAAATCAGGAAGTCTTCTTCAGGGTTTCCCTAGAGGGGGGCATCATTGATGGTCCCCCTTTTTTGTCAGGGCTCGACGAGAAGGAATCCCGTTGGAACGTGTCTTAATTTCGCCGTGCTGTGCGCCTCGCTACGCCGGCAACACTTACGGGTGTGAGTGGACGCCCGACCACAGCCTCTGCCTGGGGAATCAAACTGTGTACTCCAGGGATCGACAAGGTCTCTCCCAGCTCCAGCGCGCACATCAGAACGAATCCAGCCAGAAGAAAGCCGCATGATTTCATCAAGAGGTTCATTTGGTTTTTCCTCGCACAAAGTTGCTCGGTAAGTCCTCGGCGTTGGGCAGGTCTTTCAACTCGATTTTTTTGGCATTCGTTGAGTTATTAAAAGCGAAATCTTCAGGTGCAACGGCATCGCCGCTTTTCCAGTCGCTTAGCTGAATGCTGTACTGCGGACCACCGGCAACCTTTTTTGACGTAACGGAGTAACGGCAAGGGTAGGGCCGCTCGCCCTGGGCAATCCATATTTGCCAATCCACCTCTTTCTTCCTGAAAGCCAGGTGATCGCATTCGACACCGCCAATAACACCGCTGCCCAAGTCTTTGATGTTGGTCACGTCTGCCATCAACTGATCTTGAGGGTCTGACATGAACAGGTCAGCGCCGGGAAGTGGCCTGTCGTATTTATCCCGCAGTACATCGAACAGATGGTCAAGCGTGCCCGGAACTTCGATCTGCGTGTAAATGTTTTTACCTTTACCAATCAACGTGAGCGTCTTGCCATCAAACAACATTTCCATGTCTGCAAAGCCGCTGGAACGTGTAGTGTGCAGCTTGTCAGGCCGGTTGATCGACGTAGCACCGGAGCCTGCCAGGGCCAGTCTTTGCTGATCTTTAGTGACCACTTCAAGAATGGTGTCATAGTTGAACGATATGTTTTTTTGCGCTGACATGTAGTCGGACATGTTCTTGAGTTGGCTTTTGGCATAGGCCTCATCGGCATGTGCCGCTTGAGTTATGCCCAATCCGGCGATTAGGGCAAGTCCTGCTCCAGTAATGCGGGCTACGGAGGGGATGATCAATTTTCGGGCGATCTTATCCATTGCAAGTCACCGCTATATGTATGCCGGGGTGGCAGTACGAATACATAACGCTAGTCGCATCATGATTGCTTCGCCGTATTTTGCCCGACCATTCATCCGGTCTCAGATTCAAAGCGTTCGTTGATAGCAGAAATCAGCACGCTCGAATCTGACAGTCGCACCGGTTAAAAGCGCCAGACGCCAAGTGTCGCCCATTGGGTTGTCAACCGTACGGTCCTTGTCGTCCACCGCCGATGAATCATAGGCCACACCAATGTTCACCCGCAGTTTAGGCGTGAGCTGGTTCTGGGCGCCGATGGGCAGGTATCATGTGTCTTTTTACTTGGCAAACGCTGAAACAAACTAGCTGATCGCCTTTGTCACAAAGGTAGTGAGCCCGCTCATATCTGTTGCTGGCCGATTTCTGCCTGTGAGCGATCACTCCGGCGTCATCAGTGCCGCGAGCGTCATCTTGATGAACTCTTCATTCTTGTCGATCGCTTCCAAGGCGCCACGCACATTGCCACCGACCTCGGTTGCTCCGCGTTGCTCGACCTAAAACATAAGCTCCATGATGGCAGCCTCCAGGGCGAGCTGGTTTTTCGTTGATCTTGAACAGCAGGGAAGGGAACAGGTCTGAATTCGGCATAGGCGATTACTCGGAGGATGAGGGCATCGCAGCAGTGGCCGTTCTGGTTCGCGTGATTGCCATGTAGTGGGTTACAGCGTTTCTGGTGATTCTGTGCTACAGCTAGGGGCTACGTGTCTGTACTTTTCAGTTACAGTTGCGTATCCAGGAATAGTTAGCGACTACTTGCAAGCGTTGCACATGGAAGGGAATCAAAAACATGGATGGTTTGCGTTCTGTACAAGTTATCGCCGTGACCGGCGGAAAGGGCGGCGTCGGTAAGACGACTGTGGCTGTGAATCTTTCATTGGCGCTGGCGAAACTTGGAAGGCAAGTCGTATTGCTTGATGGCGATCTTGGCTTGGCGAATATCGATGTCCTGTTGGGGCTTTCCCCACAGTACACGCTTGCCGATTTAATCGAAGGTCGCTGTGAGCTATCCGATGTACTTTTGCGCGGTCCGGGCGGGATACGAATCGTCCCCGCGGCTTCAGGCTTCCAGAGCATGGTGCATTTGTCTCCGGCTCAGCACGCAGGCCTGATCCAGGCCTTCAGTGAAATCGGTGACAGTCTCGATGTGCTGGTGATTGACACAGCTGCGGGCATCGGCTCGTCGGTGGTCAGTTTCGTCCGGGCGGCCCACGAAGTCTTGCTGGTGGTCTGCGACGAACTGACCTCGATCAGCGATGCCTACGCACTGATCAAACTGCTTAATCGTGATTACGGAATGGACCGTTTCCGGGTGCTGGTCAATATGGCGCAGAGCCCGAAGGAAGGTCGCGCGCTGTTCGCTAAATTGGCCAAAGTCACCGATCGCTTCCTCGACGTAACCCTGCTGTATGTGGGAGCGGTTCCGTACGATGAATGTGCGCGTAGGGCAGTGCAGAAGCAGCGAGCAGTCTACGAACACTTTCCGCGCTCCAAGTGCGCCCAAGCATTTCAGGAAATCGCTTTAAAGGTCGACGCTTGGCCTTTGCTGGCTACCCCCAGAGGGCATATGGAGTTCTTCGTTGACCGACTCGTCCATAATTCGAGAAGGTGACATTTCTCTCCCGGCCGTATGAGTGGTGCGAATGTGGTGTCCGCTTATGCCTAGTAAGCCTGGAGGCGCTTTTGTTGGGTCGGCTTGCGCAAAACCTCCTCTGGAAGCCGCGTGTTTCCGTTTGCATAAGCACAAAAAAGCGGGTGTTTTGCTACCCTTATAAGTGGCTCTATTCGTTTAGAAACAATAGGTTAGACTGCCACAGCCCCCAGCATGGGGTACTAGTGCATTAAGGCCAGCGTGGTACTTGGCAGAAAACAGTCAGGAGCAAACTATTCGCGGCATCTTGTATCATCAGTCTGGAGCCAAACAATGCCATGGGTGAAGATCCGATGGCGATTTACTGTGTTCCATGTACTCGCACCTTTTCCAACGTGCCTGCTCATTCTCGCCATAGTTGCAGCATCGCCTTAGCGGATAGGTCTTACAGTTCTTCAGCTTTTTATGGTTGCTTGGAGGAATGGGGTCAATGGCTGGGTTCAAAAGAAGCCTAGTTTCCGAATCACGTAGCTGTTGGAGCAGCCTCTCGCTCTCCTGGCGGCAATATTTGGCATTCTTAACCATTTGGGCAATGGGGCGTAGGAACACGATTTTCGTTCTGGTTCTGACCATCAAACCTGCTCCATACCGTTCTTACACAACCTCGGTCGATAGCAACCATCCCGGCGCAATCATCACCGCGAGCGTCATCTTGATGAACTCTTCGTTCTTGTCGATGGCTTCCAGGGCTCCGCGCACGTTGTCGGCGACATCGGCCGATCCGCGCTGCTCAACCCAATCGGAAAGCTCCAGGATGGCGGCCTCCAGCGCGAGTTGGTTTTCGTTGATCTTGTACAGCAGGGAGGGGAGCAGGTCTGAATGTGGAATCGCAACTCCTCTGTTTTGAGGACAGCGTAGCATCGCGTTACATGAAGGATGTTTAACGATCGGCAGGACGCCGGAGGAGGGTAAAAGCGGGTTAGTTCTGGAACAGCATCGGAATGCCAAGACATGCTGCTCAACCTAAACTCTCGTCACAGAGTGGCGGCAGTTAGTTATTGTATTTTAATGATGACCTTGCCTTTTGATCTCCCTTGCCCGACATAGCTCAACGCCTCGGCTGTCGATTCGAAAAGGAAAGTTCGGTCGATCACCGGCTTTATAATGTCGGACTCGATGAGCGCCGTTATCTCATCCAGCTGGGCACCACTGGCACGCATAAATACGAACGCGTAGCTGACGTTACGCTTGCGAGCTTTTCTGCGGGTACCGCTGCTCAATAAACGCATCACCAAACCCAATCCCCAAAACAGTTTTTGCTCTTCAGCGAACTGTGGAGTCGGCGGCCCCGAGATGGAAATGAGCTGTCCCCCAGGCTTCAGAATGTTGAGCGACTTTTCCAGTTCATCAGCGCCCAAGCTGTTCAATACGACGTCGTAGTCCTGCAAAACGGTTTCGAAGTTTTGCTTCTTGTAGTCGATGACAACGTCCGCTCCCAGCGCTTTAATCCATTCAACATTGTTTGTGCTCGTGGTAGTCGCAACGAAGGCGCCCAGATGTTTGGCGAGCTGGATGGCGATGGTGCCGACACCACCTGAGCCGGCGTGGATAAAGACCTTCTGGCCTTTTTTCAGCCTGGCGGTTTCAACCAGCACTTGCCAAGCCGTCAGCGCAACCAGTGGGAGGGATGCGGCCTCTTCCATGCTTATGTTTTTAGGTTTCAACGCGAGTGCGTCTTCGTGCACCGCAATCAGCTCGGCGAACGTGCCTATGCGCTCCTGAGGAGGGCGTGCGTAGACCTCGTCACCTGGCCTGAAGCGCCGCACAGCTGAGCCCACACCAACCACCACCCCAGCCAGGTCATTGCCCAGTATCAAAGGGAATGAATACGGCAAGATCAGTTTGAATTCGCCTGTACTGATCTTTGAATCAAGCACGTTGACGCTTGTGGCATGCACTTGAACCAGGACGTCATGTGCACCCACCTCTGGCGCGGGCACCTCGGCGATACGGCCATTATTCTTGCCGTAACGGTCGATTAGAAATGCCTTCATGTTGATTCAACTCTCATAGTTTCAAATGGGAATGGCCGAACACGCTCAGGCATCCAGGAATACCGTTGCCTTGGCCACGAAGTCGGCATGATGTTGGAAAATTCCGCCATGCCCTGCGTCTTCGTAAATGATCAGGTGTGAATTCGGGATCCGGTTTGCCAAGTCGGTAGAGTTCTTCGTGGGCACCATGATGTCGTTGTCACCGTTCGCGATTAGCGTCGGTATCTGTATGCGACTGAGATTTTGTGGGGGTTGTCTGCCCCATGCGTGAATGGCTTTCAACTGCCGCAAAAAAGCGGTTGGCGTTGGATTTTTGTCTCGATCTTTCCTGCGCTCCTTCAGGCGATTCAGAAAGTCCTTGGCGGCTCGCCGGCCATTGACCGTAGAGGTGAAGAATAGGTAGGTCTTTGGATCGCGCAACGTCAGCAAACCTTTAAGCATCAATGGCCATGACACGGACCAGACCTTGTCGATGCCGCTACCGCCAGCAGGCCCTGTACCGGTCAGAATCAGTCTGCGCACCAGGTCAGGGGCGCTCAGAGCAATTTCCTGGGCCACGAATCCTCCGAGTGAAAAACCCAGCAGGTCGACCTTTTCGAACCCCAGCGCACGAATCACAGCAATGGCATCGTTTGCCATTTCGCTGACCGTCGCAGGGGCGATGCCATCTGAGGCACCGATTCCCCGATAGTCAGTGGCGATGATGCGCCTGGTGCTTGCGAGCCCATCCATGATCCGTGGGTCGAAGTTGTCCAGCACTGCGCCCCAATGGTTAAGCAGAACGAGCGGCAACTCACCCTTAGGGCCTATGTCACGGTAAGCGAACGCTGCTCCTTCGACCTTGATCCATTCGTTCGCTGCATTTACGAACTTTGTGCGCGATCCGGGATGAAGTTTGGTGTCTTGAATATTCATGTTTGTCCCGTGATGCGGGTCGAAAAGCTGCAAGTGAGACTGTGTTGCAGGCGCTTTTAAATCGAGTGCTGCGTACCAGCGCCTGCTGCACGATGATTACGCTTTGGCTTGATAACGCTCGGCGACATCGGATTGCCTGATCTGCGACAGCAAGCCCTGACGTGCACCCTGCAATGCATCCCAACGGGCGGCGTCCTGCAAGGGTGGAATGGTCACGGGCTCGCGACGATCAAAACCGACCAGCGCCGCATCGACCAGATCACCCACTTCCATGATTTCACTGAGGGTGTTGATGTCGATGCCCGCTCGCTCCCAGATTTCGGTGCGAGTGGCTGCCGGCAGAACGGCTTGCACATAGACGCCTTTGGGCGACAGCTCCAGGCTCATACCTTGAGAAAGAAACAGTACAAACGCCTTGGTCGCGCCGTAGACCGTCATGCCGAACTCAGGTGCCAGGCCAACAACCGAGCCTATGTTGATAATCGCTCCGTCCCCGGCTTGTGCCAGGCGTGGGGCGATGGCGCTGGCAAGCCGTACCAGAGCGGTAGTATTGAGCGTGACCAACTGAGCAACGCTGTCGGTGGATTGTTCGATAAAGCTGCCGGATTGTGCGGCACCTGCATTGTTCACCAGGATGCCAATACTGGCGTCGTCGCGCAGGCGCGCCTCGACCGTGGTCAAATCGCTGATTTGGGTCAGGTCAGCCTGGAGAACATCAATGGTGATGTTGTGTTTCTCACGCAGCCGCGCTGCAAGAGCATCCAGCCGCCCTTTGTCGCGGGCAACCAGTACGAGGTCGTGCCCGCGCTGTGCAAAGCGCTCGGCATAGGTAGCGCCGATGCCAGTGGAGGCGCCGGTAATGAGAACGGTGGTAGGGATGCTCATGAATTGATCCTCAGTTTCGGATATCGATAGGCGAGTCATGCGTGGTGTCCGGAGGACGTGCGCAGACCTGATTTTTAGCCGTGCCGGGTACTGGATTCAGCAAGGGTTGGGTAGTCGATGTAGCCTTCTGCACCGCCGCCATACAGGGTCGCAGGATCGAATGCCGACAAAGAGGCAGCGGTTTTAAGGCGCTCCACCAAGTCCGGGTTACCGATGAAGGGACGTCCAAAGGCGAACAAATCAGCCTTGTCATCGTTGAGTTGAGAGGTGGCCAAATTCACGTCGTAGCCATTGTTCGCGATGTAAGTGTTTTTGAAGCGTTGGCGCAAAGAACCAAAGTCGAAGGGCGCAATATCGCGTGGCCCGCCAGTCGCGCCTTCGACCACATGGAGGTACACAATGCCCAAGGCATCGAGTTGGTCGACAATGTAGTCAAACTGGGCCTGCGGTTCGCTGCTGGAGACACCATTGGCTGGCGAAACTGGCGATATACGGATGCCTGTGCGTTCTGCACCGACCTCGGCTACTACCGCCGCCGTCACTTCCAGCAGTAGGCGAGCGCGGTTTTCAATCGAGCCACCGTAGGCATCGGTGCGGATATTGGCACCGTCCTTGACGAACTGATCCAGCAAATAGCCGTTTGCGCCGTGGATCTCTACGCCATCGAATCCCGCAGCGATGGCATTTGCCGCCGCTTGGCGAAAATCATTAACGATCCCGGGAAGCTCGCTGATATCAAGCGCTCGCGGCTCTGAAACGTCCACGAAGCTATTATTGACGAATACTTTTGTTGCAGGACGGAGAGCGGAGGGTGCTACCGGAGCGGCACCGTTCTCCTGCAGGTCAACGTGCGATACGCGTCCGACATGCCACAGTTGCAGGAAAATTCGTCCGCCTTTTGCGTGGACGGCATCGGTGACCTTGCGCCAGCCATCAATCTGCGCCTGCGTGTAGATACCGGGCGTATCCTGGTAGCCCTGTCCCTGCTGCGAGATCTGCGAGGCTTCGGAGATCAACAGGCCTGTAGAGGCTCTTTGGCTGTAATAGGTTGCAGCGAACTCGCTCGGGACGAAGCCTTCTCCCGCACGGTTACGCGTCAGCGGAGCCATCACGATTCTGTTGGAAAGTGTCAGCGAGCCGAGCGTGTACGGCTCAAATAACGTCTTATCGTTCATATCGTTTCCATACTCGTTGATTAATGAGGGCGACATGCGCCGTGTCAGGGAAGATTCGCGTTGGCGTATTTATGATGTCGATCATACTCAAAGATGTCAACGCTTTTGATTATGATCGACATCAGAGTATGATGAGGGCATTGCTTTGAGATGCAGAGGCACAGGAAATGAAGATCACCAAGGCGCAATCACTCGCCAATCGAGCTCACATCGTTGAGACGGCTTCAGAGCTGTTTCGCGAGCGTGGCTACGATGGCGTGGGGGTGGCGGAGCTAATGGCTGCAGCCGGTTTTACGCAAGGAGGTTTCTACAAGCATTTCGGCTCCAAGGCTGATCTGATGGCTGAAGCGGCAGCGAACAGTCTTTCGCATTCGCTGACCAGTTCCGAAGGTCTCGACGTTGCTGAATTCGTCGATCTATATGTATCGAGGGATCACCGAGACGGCAGGGGTAGCGGTTGCACCATGGCGGCCCTTTGTGGAGACGCTGCGCGTCAATCAGATGAGTTGAAGGCCACCTTTGCCAGCGGGGTAGAAAGCACGCTGGCAGCGCTCGAAGAAATGAACAAAGCGAGGCAAGACGCGCCGCAGGATGGGGGACGGGCAAAAATGATCAACATGCTGGCGCATGCAATCGGTGCAGTCATGTTGTCGCGCGCCTGCCCAGATGATTCTTCTCTGGCTGATGAAATACTAGAGGTTTGCCACGCTGAGTTAATTGCGTCATTGCCGTTGTCGCCAGTCAGTGAGCCGCAGGGGAACGCATAGATGGACGCACTTAAATAGGGTGTTGGCTCCATTGGCGATTAGATCAAGTTGCCTAAGACGTGCAGTGCAGATCTTGATCATTTAGCCAGGCATTGAAAGTGGTGCGAGAAATGTTGTCGTTGAGACAATGGGTGGGAATCACCGAACCTTGAAAGAGTTGGTGGAGAGCTACGGCTCTGACTCGTAGCGTCCTGGCTCAGCATTGCCCCGGAAAGTAGGCACCCTCTTCCGTGAACGATATTCAGCAGTCTCTCAACTTCGCCCAAAATTCTTCAGCGGATTGGCTGATAGGAGCCGTTGGACGCGTGAGGTGAATTTCCAAGGGGATATCCCAGCTTTCATCAAGAGCTCGTACAAGACGTCCGTCGGTGACTTCCTGTTCGGTTAGGCTCCTTGGTAGCCAGGCCACACCTTTGTTTTCCAGGGCCATGGACATCAGTACCGCAGCGAGGTGACTACTGAATAATGGCTTGAGGTGAAGGAAATCCTCCTTTCCATTAAGTCGATGAGCCACGATGCGGCCCAATCCGGACTCTTGGGTATACGCCAAGTACGGCAGCGATGCGGGCGCACTTCCAAAGTCGGCAGAAGCGCTCGCCAGTGGAACGAGAACATCCTCGCCGACCTTTTTGCCTATGAACTGATCAGGGGCCAACAGCGGTGGAACATCCGGGTGGCGATGACAAAGCAGGAACTGCACCTGGCCCTGAGTCAGCATCTGCTCACAGACCGCCATGCTATCGGAATGCAGTCGCACAGCCTCAATGGGGGCGCCGTTTTCCGTGCTTCTTAGCCACCTCGGGAAGAACGTGAATGATAGCGAATGGGTCGCAGCGAATTGCAGAGTCTTAGCAGCCATTCCCGCTACTTCCTGGGCTTCACTTCGCATTCTGTACAAGCGCCTGGCAGTCTCTTGGGCACTTGGCAATATCTGCTTCCCAGCCTCTGTCAGCGTTGCACCTTGTGGCGTGCGAATGAACAGCTCAACACCCATCCAGTTCTCCAGTGAACGGACTCTGCGGCTGAACGCAGGCTGAGTAACGTGGCGCGCTTCAGCCGCGCGAACAAAGCTGCCGTACTCCGCCAACGCTGAAAAGTCTTCGAGCCAAACGAGTTCCAAGGGCAATGCCTCCTGTGCATAGGGCGCGGCATTAATAGCATTGGGCGGGTGTCACCGCAAAGCATAACGTGGGGCCACCAACAACAAGAGGAACCCGTCATGCGTATCGTAGACATCCGTGAAAAAACCGTCTCTATCGCTTCCCCAATCGCCAATGCCTACATCGATTTTTCGAAAATGACCTGCTCGGTTGTCGCTGTCGTCACGGATGTGATTCGCGATGGTAAACCTGTCATCGGCTACGGTTTCAACTCCAACGGTCGCTATGGCCAAGGCGCTCTGATGCGTGATCGCTTCCTGGCGCGTATCACGGAAGCTGATCCAGATACTCTCGTCGATCATGAAAACAATAACCTGGATCCGTTCGCCATCTGGAAAACCCTGATGACCAACGAAAAGCCAGGTGGTCACGGCGAGCGCTCAGTCGCGGTTGGCACCATCGACATGGCTGTGTGGGATGCGGTTGCCAAGATTGAAGGTAAGCCCCTGTATCGCCTGCTGGCCGACCGTTACCGCGACGGCGTGGCAGATGACAAGGTCTGGGTCTACGCGGCGGGCGGCTACTACTACCCTGGCAAAGATCAGACCAAGCTCAAAGCAGAAATGCAGAGCTATCTGGATCGTGGCTACGACGTCGTCAAGATGAAGATTGGTGCGGTGCCACTGGACGAAGATATCCGTCGTATCGAAGCGGTACTTGAAGTGGTAGGTGATGGTCGTCGCCTGGCGGTCGACGCCAATGGCCGCTTCGATCTGAAGACAGGTATTGCGTACGCGGAGGCCATCAAAAAGTACAACCTCTTCTGGTACGAAGAAGTTGGCGATCCGCTGGACTATGAACTGCAGGCTGAGCTTGCAAACCACTATGAACTGCCCATGGCTACTGGTGAAAACCTGTTCTCCCATCAGGATGCTCGAAACCTGCTTCGCCACGGTGGTATGCGCCCTGATCGCGATTACCTCCAGTTCGACTGCGCCCTGTCTTACGGACTCGTGGAGTACATGCGCACCCTGAAGGTGATGGAAGAAATGGGTTGGTCTTCCCGCCGCGTAGTTCCGCATGGTGGTCACCAGATGTCCCTGAACATCGCAGCGGGTCTACACCTGGGCGGTAACGAATCGTACCCAGACGTGTTCCAGCCTTTCGGCGGGTTCGCTGACGGGATTCGTGTGGAAAACGGCTATGTCGGTCTGCCGGATATTCCAGGTGTCGGCTTCGAAGCCAAGTCAGCTTTGTACGCAGTGATGCGTGAGCTGGGCGAAGGCTAATAGCCCTTGAACTGCGGCCTTTTTTTCAAGAGGCCGCAGTTATCAGGCGTCACCCACTGACGCCACGCCACACGCCCATCACAAAAATAAAATGAGGTGCTTCCGTGGAAATCTCCAAGTCCCGCTGGTACAGCCAGCTGTATGTGCAGGTGCTGATCGGTATCGTAGTCGGTGCAGCAATCGGTCACTTTGAACCGCAATTCGGAGCCAAGCTTCAACCTTTTGCCGACGGCTTTATCAGACTCATCAAAATGCTGTTGGCCCCTATTATTTTTGGCACCGTGGTTGTCGGTATCGCCAAAATGGGCAGCATCAAAGAGGTCGGGAGAATTGGCGTTAAATCGCTGCTCTACTTCGAGATTCTTTCAACCATCGCGCTGGTCATCGGCCTTATTGTGGTCAATGTCGTAAAGCCAGGCGTTGGGATGAACATCAACGTCGACACACTGGATGGCAGTGCTATCGCCAAGTACAGCCAAGCTGCCACTGAGCAGGGTGGTACCGTCGATTTTTTCATGAACATCATCCCACAAACATTTATCGGCGCGTTCTCGAATGGCGTCATGCTCCAGGTCATCCTGCTTTCAGTCTTGATGGGTGTTGCCCTGGTTCAAATGGGTGAAACCAGCAAACCGCTGATCAATACCATCGACCTGTTCCTGCAAGGCCTGTTCAAGATCGTCGCAATGGTCATGCGGCTGGCTCCAATTGGTGCCGGTGCCGGTATGGCGTTCACGATTGGCAAATACGGGATCGGTACGCTGCTGTCACTCGGCCAGTTGCTGATTGCGCTCTATGTCACCACCCTGATCTTTATTGTGGTGGTGCTTGGAACGGTTGCTCGATGGTCAGGAATGCCTTTATTTCAGTTTCTCCGCTACTTCAAGGACGAGATTCTCATCACGCTCGGAACCTGCTCGACTGAGGCTGTGCTTCCGCGAATGATGGTGAAACTTGAAAAGCTGGGCTGCAAGAAGTCGGTGGTGGGCATGGTGCTGCCAACTGGATACACCTTCAATGCGGATGGCACCTGCATTTACCTCACCATGGCGGCGATTTTTATCGCGCAGGCAACCAATACGCCGCTGACGATTATGGATCAGATGATTCTGTTGGGTGTTTTCCTGTTGACCTCGAAAGGCTCGGCTGGTGTGGCGGGTGCCGGGTTCATAACACTCGCGGCAACGCTTACAACCATCCACTCCATTCCGTTGGTGGGCCTTGTACTACTTTTGGGCATCGACCGGTTCCTCAATGAAGCGCGAGCTGTTACCAACCTGATTGGCAACGGTATCGGCACTATCGCCATTGCCAAGTGGGACAACTCGTTCGATGTAGAAGCCTGTGAGCGTGAAATTGCCGCGATGAAAAACGCAAAGGCGGAGCGTAGAGCGTTAGCAACGCAAAAGTAATCAACATCGATTACCCGGTCATTCCTCTTCGGATAGGGCGCAATGACCGGTAGCTATTCGATGCCTCGTTCACACAGAACCATTCAGCGAAGTTCTCAGTAGAATTGCGATGGAGCCGAAAAAATGATTGAGCGATCCCATCACGAATTACGTAAGGCGTTCGGTGATTTACTTCATGGAACAGTCTGTAAATTTGCCGCATCAGTGTTCGATCCGATCTCGGTTCGAATGGCCTCTGACCTTGGCTTTGAGGTCGCCATCCAAGGTGGATCCGTCGCCTCGCTTCAAGTGCTCGGTGCCCCAGATATCTCGTTGCTCACTCTTGATGAGTATGCGGAGCAAGTTTCCAGGGTCGGACGGGCCAGTCAAATCCCAATCATTGGAGACGCTGATCACGGGTTTGGCAACGCGCTCAATGTAATGCGAACGGTCACCGAGCTGCAGAAGGCCGGTGTTGCCGCGCTTACGCTAGAAGACACTCACCTACCGGCCAAATACGACGAGCAATCGAACGTGCTCATCAATATGGAGGAGGCCGCGAGCAAGATTTACGCTGCACGATTTGCTCGGTCAGATGATGCACTTAGCATCATCGCCAGGACGAATGTGGCCGTTAGCACTTTGGGAGATTCCATTGCACGCACCACGGCCTATCAAAAAGCTGGGGCCGACGCGATTTGCCTTGTTGGAGTAAAGGATTTCCAACATTTGGAAGCACTCACCTCGCATCTTTCCGTACCGATCATGCTGATCAATTATGGAAACCCTGCTCTGAGCGATGTTGAGAAACTGAGTGCAGCCAATGTGCGGATTGTGGTCAATGGGCATGCCCCGTATTTGTCCGCAATCAAAGCGACCTACGAGGCGCTGCGCGAACAAAGCGGCACAGAGGGGAGCGAGCTTTCTCTCCCCGAGCTGCTTTCTAAATACACACTCTCGGACAATTACCGAGAGTGGGTAAAGACCTATTTGAAGTCAGAGCACGATTCGAATTGAGTTTGAACAGGTGAAATAAAGCGTCATGAAAAAGACAGTCCTGGCCTTCAACCGATACGCGCAATGCAATGGCACAGCGTGCTCTGGAAAATTTGCTGATGGGTCTCGAAGGACGGCGGCCGAGAGACCTCGTGAATGTCCACGGGCTAGGACACAGGTGGACGGAGTGACCAGAAGGGCGCTGGCAGTATGGTCGCCTTACTGGATGGAGCGCGGCTTATAGGTTGGTGCACCTACTCAAGCCGCATCCAAGATAAATCAGCCTTTAGCTAAAGGGCCCTGAGCTCCGATTCCTTTAGCCACGACGCGGTATCTGGTTTTTTAGGCTACACGCTTTTCTTAAGGCTTTCGGGGCTGCCAGCGCATAGACCATCCATCACCAAGTTCATCAATCTGGCGAGACGCGAGCGCCATTCGCTCTGGGAATCCATTTGCCAAATTCCGGCGATGGCTAGAAAAAAGTCGTCGTTAGTAATCCCGCTACGAATCGTTCCGGCCTTTTCATTTGCCCTCAAAAGCGACTCGGCTGCTGCCTGGACTGGAGCGTATCCCGACTTCCCTGGGAACTCGTAAATAGACGCAGCTTGTTGTATCGCAGTAGCGAGTCCTGCCTTTGTCATTGCATATTCAGCGAGGCAGTCCATCCATTCTCGGAGGGCCTCCTTAGGTGGTTTTGTCGCGAGGAGCTCTTCCGCCAACGAGGCTACCTGCTGCATTTCGAATTGATAGACCTCGAATACCAGCTTCTCTCTGGTAGGGAAGTGGCGATAGAACGTGCCCTGTCCTACCCCAGCCTTCTTCGCAATCGTACTCAACGGAACCGCAGGATCGCTAGTCAGCTCTACCACCGCGACCTCCAGTATCCGTTCACGGTTTTTCTTGGCGTCAGAACGCATCACCAACTCGTCAGTCATGAGCAAAATTTTCCTTCATTATGTTGCTAAGCGGACAATTGTCCGTTACGGTTTGCAAGTGGACACTTGTCCGCTTACGCAACGTTTCTGGAGTTTACTATGAACAGCACTGGCAACACGATTCTGGTTACTGGCGGCACCTCAGGCATCGGCCTTGGTCTGGCACTTAGGCTTCACAAGGCGGGCAACAAAGTAATTATCGCGGGACGTCGCAAGGCTCTGCTCGACAAGATTGTGTCGGAACATCCAGGTATTGAATCAGTGTTGCTGGACGTCTCCGATCCACAATCCATCAAACGCAACAGTGAAACGCTTGCGATCAGCCACCCGAATCTGAACGTTCTCATAAATAACGCTGGCATCATGCATTGGGAGGATCTGACTGATCCGGAAAGCCTGAGCACAGCCGAAGATATCGTGACAACGAACTTACTTGGCACGATTCGAATGGTGTACGCATTTACTCCCCATCTGATCATGCAGCCCAGTGCAACGATTGTGAATGTCAGCTCGGCTTTGGCATTCGTACCGCTGCCTGCTACACCGACCTACAGCGCAACCAAAGCGGCAGTTCATTCGTTCACTCAAAGTCTTCGAGTGCAGCTAGAGGCCTCGTCAGTCGAGGTTATCGAGCTTGCGCCACCGGGTGTGCGTACCTCTTTGCTTGGGCAGGAAAATGACGAGCACGCCATGCCCTTGGACGAGTTTTTGAATGAAATATTCGAACTGCTCGAGATCACTCCGACCCCACACGAACTTGTCGTCGAGCGCGCCAAGCCATTACGGTTTGCTGAAGCGAGCGGTTCACATGATGAGGTATTGAAAATGCTTGCGGGATACAAACCACCGGCAGAATGATGTTAACCGTGTGGGTAGCACCTGATGCCATCGCTGCAGGCAGATGGCATCTGCCTGCCTGGGCGCGCGGTCTGGCTCAGCATGCTTGAATTTTTTCCACCCAGACCAGCACGGTGGTCGCCGAAGATGTGAGCGTTGTCATTGAGTATCTATCGGGATTCCGCCATGGTCGGATAGTCCGTGTAACCGCGATCCTCACCTTGGTAGAACGTCGTCGGGTCTGCTTCGTTCAGGGACCTGCCGTGTTTGAATCGCTCTACCAAATCAGGGTTGGCCAGGAACGCGGTGCCAAACGACACCAGATCAGCATCGCCTAAGCTGATCGCCGTTCCGGCTCGCTCTGCGTCATAACCACCATTGGCAATGTAGGTGCTACCGAAACGACGCTTTAGTTCTACGAAATCGAATTGCCCTTCTCCAAGTTCAACCACGTGTATGTAGGCCAAACCATAGCGACTGAGCATCTTGGCTGCGTAGTTAAAAGTCGCTTGGGGAGTGCTGTCGCTCATGGAGAAATAATTGAAGATTGGCGACAGGCGAACACCCACACGGCTTGCCCCGAAGACCTCAATGACGGACTCGACTACCTCCTTAAGAAATCGAGCGCGATTCTCTATGGAACCACCATAGGCATCGTTTCGGGTATTGGTGCCATCGCGCAGGAACTGGTCGATTAGATAACCGTTTGCACCGTGGATTTCTACGCCGTCGAATCCAGCACGTTTCGCGTTTTCAGCACCTTGGCGAAAATCAGCGATCACGCCAGGAATCTCATCGAGATCTAGAGCCCGTGGCAATTCATAAGGCTTCAGTCCTTCAGGAGTGTAAATTTCGCCATCAGCCTTGATCGCTGATGGGGCTACTGGCCGTTCACTGTCGATCTGCACCAGCGGGTGCGACAGTCGTCCGACATGCCAGAGTTGCAGGAATATACGTCCACCTTCCGCATGAACAGCGTCGGTCACTTCTTTCCAGCCCGCTATTTGCTCAGTGGTAAAGATGCCCGGCGTTCGCATGTAGCCTTTGCCCTGCGCCGAAACCTGAGAGCCTTCGGTAATGATAAGGCCGGCTCCGGCGCGTTGGCGGTAATACTCAACCACGGTGGGCGTCGGAGCATCACCTTCTCCGGCGCGGCTTCGCGTCAAAGGCGCCATAATCATGTGGTTTTTCAGAGGGAGAGAGCCGATTTGTGCAGGGGACAAAAGCAGGTCGAGATTGCTCGTGGTCATGATGTATCTCTGTAAGTTGAGGATTAATATTCGGGGTTGGCGATATGTTTAGCGGGGAGTCGTATCGACTGAAGGCGCGCCTCAGGGGCTAGCTCAGTCGTCCCTCCTGCCGCAGGCGTTCGCCGATACGCTGTATCTCAGTTTCGCCCTGTGCCAGAGCTGCCTTGCTCGTGTGTACCGAGTAGTAGCCCGTCACCAGTTCGTGCGGATGCTTCACTGCTGAGCCCAGTACGAATGAGCAATCGCCTTGAGCCACGAAATCGATGTGTTGCTCGGACTCCTCGAATACGGCGAGCTCGCCGGTATTAATCAGGCCCCCTGCGTCCAGCCGTCCTGCATTAACCGCGAGCCAGGCAACGGTGTGATCGGACGGCGGGGTGTACCGCCAGCGCTCGCCGTCTTTCAGATTCACGGCGAGATAGTTCATATCACTCGGAGCTTCAATCAGGCTCTGCGCAGCACCGTAGCGTCCCAGGAGCACGCGCGCGGGGCCTTCCTGCGGAACTTGGGAGGGCGCCAGGTAGACGCTCTTCGGGGGAGCGTTCTCTAACGACGGTGGTAGCGCTACCCAGAGCTGGAATCCCTGCATTGAGGACTCGTTGGCCAGCGTAGCGTCGTGCCACACCCCATTGCCGGCGCGCATCCACTCAACGCCACCGGCAAGCAATACACCTGTCGCGCCAGTGGTGTCCTCATAGGCGACGTCGCCTTTGCTCATGAAGGTAACCGTCGCTATCCCTGAGTGCGGGTGCATGCCGAAATTCGACTTACCTCGACTGGCGTTCAAACTGAAAATATCCAGGAAAATAAAAGGTTTCAAAAGCTCGCCCAGATCGCCCGGGCTCATAAGCCGCGTTATCGGGCCATGTGTGCTGCCCTTGGTGCGATGAACTATGGCGCGTTGCAGAATAGCGACGGCGGTGGTCATATCTTTGCTCTCGGTTTTTTGAGTGCTTGGGCCCACCAGACAATATCGTCGAGCAGTTTTGTGGCTGCCTGGGCCAGATGCGGGTAATCGTTGAAGTTCTTTCCCTGTTGCCAGATACCGATGAATTCAGCGATGTCTATGTGCACGGCATTGCTTAGCGGGGCCATCTGCAACTCAATGGCTACCAGCTGTAACTGTTCGATGACGCGACCAGTGCCGCCATAACCAACGAAGCCGACCGGCTTGCGGCTGAGCTTCTGGCCAGCGCTATCGAAGGCTATTTTCAGCTCGTCGCTTGTACCCTGGTCGTACTCTGGTGTGACCACGATCAGGCCGTCGATCGGTGCGAGCCTGTCGGCCCAGCGTTGCCCCTTCAGACTTTTAATGTCAGGCGAGGTTGGAGATTGCGGTTCGTCGAAGAAGAGCTGCGAGTGATCCCGCAGGTTGATCAATTCGATGGTGAGATCTTTGCGCTGCTTTGCTATCTCGTGGATCCAGACCCCGTGCTTTTCACCGAAGCGAGCTTCACGGGTCGAGCTGATTACGATGCCGATGAGGGTGAGGGGGGAGGTCATAGGTTGTTCCGGCAGATTGCAGGTCACTGCAGCTATGCCTGAATGATATGCGCCCATTCATTGCTTTATTAGATGGCATAATTGGATTGGACTAATCCATTTTACGATGTGGTGGCGATACCATGCTTGACCTGAACGACGTCGCTTTGTTTGTACAAGTGGTGCGCAATGGCAGCTTTGCCGAAGCGGCGCGGCAGCTTGGAATGCCCTCCAACACCTTAAGCAGGCGCGTTCAACAACTCGAGGCTCAGCTCGGCACGCGGTTACTGCAGCGCTCCACACGCAAGCTCACACTTACCCATTCAGGTCAGGCTTTTCATGACAGGTGCTCTGGCGCCGTAGAAGGCCTGATCGATGCCGGGCAACAGTTAATGACGGGAAGTCAGGAGCCGAGTGGCATCGTGCGTATTGCGGCGATGGCTGATTTTTTCGACTTTTTCCCTATGGAGTGGGTGGCCGATTTTCTAGCCGAGTATCCACGGGTGCAGCTTGACTTCGTGCTGAGTGATGCACGTGCCGATTTGATCGCTGATCGGATCGACATCGCGTTTCGAGGCGGCACTTTACAAGACTCCGGATACGTCGGTCGCCAACTCATTGGCGCAGGTAATGAAGGGTTGGTCGCCAGCCCTAAATACCTGAGTAAACAAGGTGTGCCCACTACGCTAGAGGATCTGGTCAATCACGACTGTGTGAGTTTCGGTCATCCTAGCGGCGTTACCACATGGCGTCTTTATGGGCCAAACGGCGCTGAGGAAGAGGTGCAGATTACCAGCCGATTTAATGGCAACACCGCTCAGGCTTTGCGCAAGGCTACGTTGGCTGGGTTGGGCATTGCGTTGCTGCCGCCCACTATCACTAAATTCGATCTTCAGGCTGGCCGCCTTGTGCCTGTGCTACCGAATTACCATCGCACTGGTTACGGCTTGCATGTGCTTTACCCTAGTCGGCAACATTTGCCGTTGGCGGTATCAGCATTCATTGGATTGGTAATGGAGAAGCTCAAAGAGGAAGCATTCCCTGCGAGGGTTTTACCCCAGCAGGCTTGATACGGTGTTTGGGCTTATGACCGTAGTGGTAAAAGTCGCGTAGCGAGACGGTAGACGCGACAACTACCTTGAAAAACGCCGGGCTAGCTCAATGCATTTCAATGCCAAAATGGTTGTTGGATCGACCAATGCGACCTCATGATTTTTGATCATGTAGGATTCGCTATGCTCTAGCACCAGGGGTAGTTCTGTGCACCCCAGGATGAGCACATCTGCACCCAGTTCACACAAGTGCTCTGCTGCGATCAAGAGCTGGTCTTTACAGATGCCGTCTGTGAAACCCGCTTTAATTCCGTGGTCTCCATAAATCGACTCCATCACCAACGTCTGGTAATCCATACCGGGAGCAATTATCTGCAGCCCAGCTCGGCGAGCTGCCTCGTGATACACCTGACTTTTTATTGTGCCGGAGGTCGCTAGCAGCCCGACGGTTTTGCCAGCGCCATACCTCTGCACGATAGCCTCTACCGTCTCAGTCAGCATATTCACAATAGGTACACGCAGGTGCGGCTGGATGCGCTCAACAAATGCGTGAGCTGTATTGCACGGGATCGCTATGGCATTGGCGCCGGCGCTTTCCAGTCGCCTGCACGTTGCGTACATCGCCATCGTCGGATCAGTTTCGTCATTCAGCAAGTTGGCTGTGCGATCAGGGATCTGCGGGTTTTGTTCCACCACCATTTTGATGTGCTCTTGATCGCGACCTGCCGGTGTATGCGCAACGACTTTACCCATGAAGTCGACCGTTGCCGCTGGCCCAACTCCACCCACTATCCCAAGCTTGAATGGCGGACGGGTCGACTGACCTTTCTCCAAGGTAGCGAAAGCGGCATAGATCTCATTGATATCCAGGACAGTGACGCCACGCCGTTGCAGATCACCACAGACCAACGAGAGCTCAGTCATGCCAGGCAGGATGATTGTGGCCCCCTGATCCTGAAGCGAAAGGCAGGCTTGATAAACACATTCGAGCGGTACACCGTCAAGGAATCCATCTTTGATACCGTTAACCCCGTACATGGCGTCCATCAACCCAGATTGCTCGTTATCGTTTGGATAAACGATCTTGAAATCAGTGCCGAAATAGCGCTCAAACAGTCCTGAGTGCCGAACATAGTCAGACGCAATGATTCCCAACGTACTGCCGCGTTCAGCGACATGATCAATGTGCTTGCGTAACGCCGCCATCATATCCAGAACGGGTATGCCAATTTCCTCCTGGATCTCGTCACGAAAGGTGTGACTGGCAAAACAAGGCAGTAAGACTGCATTGACTTCGCTGGCCTCGAATGTCTGACAAACCTGGAAAACATAGAACTTCCTGGAGGTCATATTGGCACCCCGATCCAGGGGCATCAGGACGTCTTTGAAGGGGTGTTGTTCAAACAGGAAGTGATAGCGACCTTGATCCTCCAGAACAGCTCTGGACTTCACCAACTTGTAGAAAAGATCGCCGCCGGCCAGTGAGCCAAGCCCGCCGACGATACCTAGTTTGCGAGCAAACGATGACCCGCTGGACGGCTTCGATTTACCTTTCATGATTAGGTTCTCAGGCTGGTGTCAGAGTGTGATTTGGGAGCGGAGACTCAGTGCCGGGCGCGTCTTCAGCTTCTTCATGTGGTTCTGATTTGGCCACCACAGCCGTCGCGATGCTATTGCCAACCACGTTGGTGGCAGTCCTGGCCATATCAAGGAATTGGTCAATGCCAAGGATCAGCAAAATACCGGCTTCGGGAATATTGAACATGGGTAACGTAGCCGCCACCACAACCACCGATGCTCGGGCTACACCCGCCATTCCCTTGCTGGTGATCATCAGCGTCAGCAAGATCAGCAGTTGCTGTGTGAAGCTCAAGTCGACGTTGTAGGCCTGTGCAATGAACATGATGGCGAACGCTTGATACATCATCGAGCCATCAAGGTTGAATGAGTACCCCAACGGTAGAACGAAGCTGGATACGCGTTTCGGCGCACCAAATTTCTCCAGTGCCTCCATGGTTTTCGGATACGCGGACTCGCTGCTGGCAGTGGAGAATGCCAACAGAACAGGTTCGCGGATCAGCTTGCCCAAGGTAAACACCGAGCGGCCGAGGAACAGATAGCCGGCACCGAATAACACGCACCACAGAATCACAATGCCCAAGTAGAACTCGGCAATCAGCTTTCCGTAATCGACTATCAAGCCAAGACCTTGGGTGGTGATCGCCGATGCGATGGCTGCGAAAACGCCGATTGGCGCGAAGGCCATGACGAAGTCAGTGACCTTGAACATCACCTTGGCCAGCTCTTCGATGCCATCGACAATCGTTGTGTAACCCGCTCGCTTCACACCTGCAAGGGCAAACCCGAAGAACAACGAGAACACCACGATTTGCAGGATTTCGTTGTTGGCCATGGCTTCAGCAATGCTGCGGGGAAACACGTGACTGATGAAAACCTTGAGGCTGAAATCCCCGGTGTTCACCACGGGGCTCGCCGCATGCTGGACGACCTCCATATTCAGTCCCGCACCGGGTTGGAACAGGTTGACCAGGCCCATGCCGATTGCCAGCGAGATTACCGACGCGGTGACGAACCAGGCCATGGCTCGCAGGCCAATGCGTCCAACGGAGCGGGAGTTTCCCATGCTGGCAATGCCACCGACCAGTGTCGCGAATACCAGGGGCGCGATGATCATCTTGATCATGCGTAAAAAAATGTCGGTGACCATCGAGAAGTAAGACGCGATCTCTTTGGCGCTTTGTTCGCTCCCTGCGAAGTGATGGCACGCCCAACCGACAAGCACGCCCAAGGCGATGCCCATTGCGATCCGACGCGGAAGTTTATTTTTCTTCACGGAGCTTTCCTCAAGTGGTTTTTTTGCTTTTTTTACTTGGCAGGAGACAAGTGTCATTCGGTCGAAGCGCTGTGGCCTCGCTCCAACGTTTTCGATTCTAGGGGCGGGTTTGAAAGGTCGTGATGAGTAATCCCGATAGCGTCATGCGCTTTTGGAATAGTTTTCGAAACTGCTGCTTCATCCCGACTGAGGCGCAGTAAACTGCTCATTCGGGACATGAGGTGTCGGTATGCAAATCAAATGGCTGGATGATCTTCTGGCGGTCGCGGAGTGGAAGAATTTTTCTCGGGCTGCGGAGGTTCGCTGTGTGACCCAGTCGGCTTTGTCGAGGCGTATAAAGTCACTTGAAGAATGGGTAGGTGCAGAGTTGGTGGATCGTGGCACCTATCCTGTCCAACTGACCTCTGCTGGCCGCACATTTTGTGAAGAAAGCCGCGAAGCTTTGGCGGGGCTAATGATGCTGCGCTCAAGCCTTCGCGAGGTAGAGCGGATGCCCGGGCGATCCATCCAGGTCACTGCCGGCCACAGTCTGTCGATGACATTCCTGCCGAAATGGCTGAAGCAATTTCAGCAGCACAATGAGCAATTCAATGCGCGGGTCGTTGCCGCCAACATCCACGACGCGGTCATATCTCTGGAGGAGGGGAGTTGTGATCTGATGATTGTCTATCATCACCCCTTGGCACCCATTCTTCTCGATTCGGAAAAGTTCGGGAGTTTGACATTGGGTCATGACGCGTTTATTCCTGTGTGCGCACCTGACAGCGATGGGAATCCGCTGTATCCCTTACCGGGCACCTCCAGTAAAACAGTTCCTCACCTCGCTTATACAGCTACGACTTTTTTAGGTCGTGTTGCCGACATCGTAATAAAGAATGGCCCGACTGCATGCATGTTGGAGCGGTGCTACGAGGCGGATATGACAATGTTACTGATGCGAATGGCAGTCGAGGGTTATGGGGTGGCATGGTTGCCACAAAGCGCTGTCATTGACGAGCTTCAACGAGGTCAGTTGGTGAAAACGGGTGGTGATGAATGGAGCACGCGATTGGAGATACGCTCCTACTGCTCCATCACCAATGAGAACCCTACGATGCGCAACTTATGGAAAACCCTCGAAGGCGCTTCCCGCGATCTCCATGGCAAAACAGCCAGTTGATCTAAGCTCCCAGGCTCGAAAAACATCCCTCAAGTATGGGTAATGACATCTGCGCATCGGGTCATTCTGAAACGTCATCACCCGCTATTTTTTTGCGTGATAGCCCCCGGTGTCAGGATAGTTGTCGCCTGCTCGGGAGCGATTAATCGGGCAACAACATTCAATGCTTAACCGCTTCTGGGTTTACGACCACGCGAGCTTGGCTTCACCGGAACGCTTTTCCCATACTCGCTCCACCATAACGCGAGTGCCTCCATCGTTGGCCTAGGTCGATAATTGGAGATCAACATGTCCCGACTCAATGGAAAAGTAGCCATCGTCACTGGCGCCGGCCGTGGCATCGGCCGCGCTACTGCCAAGCTTTTTGCAGGAGAAGGCGCGAAAGTGGCCGTTGTTTCACGGACGGCTGAAAATGTCGCCGGTGTCGTCGCTGAGATCCAGGCAGCGGGCGGCATCGCTTTCGGAGTGGTGTGTGATATCGCCGACCCGGATCAGATCAAAAGCGCGGTGGAAAAGGTCGTTGCTGAATATGGCCGGATCGACATTCTGGTGAACAATGCCTTTGATCCCTCCGCCGTCTTCTCATCGGTTCTCGATCTGTCAGCCGAGCAATTGCAACGCAATCTGGAAATGGGGCCAATTGCCTATCTGCGGACGATGCAAGCCTGCTACCCACACCTGAAAGCCAGCGGGGAGGGTAGAGTCATCAACTTTGCATCGTTGGCCGGTGTCATCGGCTTGCAGGGTTATGCCCCTTACAACATGGCAAAGGAGGCGGTGCGTGCCTTGACTCGCTCGGCGGCAAGGGAGTGGGGCGCTGACAAGATCACGGTAAACAACGTCATGCCGGTGGCAGACACTTGGGGGGCTGCGGCAGATGTGCCAGCGCCTACCAACGCACTTGGCCGTTATGGATCGCCCGAAGAGGATATTGCGCCGGTCGTGCTGTTCCTCGCCAGTAAGGATGCACAGTTCCTGACGGGGTACAGCCTGACACCGGACGGTGGCCAAATCATCGACAGCGCACGCTGACGGTCACGTCCCACTTCCGAGTGTATTCTCCACCGAAACCACAAGACATGCCTTGGCGTGTCTTGTGGTTATTTTCAAGCAATGCTTACCGATGCAACAGGCTCCCGCGATGCTGCGCGTGCAGCCAGGAAGGCAAGGACGGCCGCCACGCCTAGCAAAGTGGCGCTCAATTCGAAGGTCGCTTGATAGCCGCTCGAGTCGAAGACCAGCCCGCCAACGGTTGCGCCAGACGCAATAGCGAGTTGGATGATCGCCACCATTAAGCCGCCTCCCGCTTCAGCAGCGTCTGGCAGCGTTCTCGCCAGCCATGTCCACCATCCCACGGGCGCTGCAGTGGCTACCAGTCCCCACAGGCCAAGCAAGACAGTCGTGGTTGCCGCCGAGCTACCGAATGAAACGAGCGCCAGTGCAATTACTGCCATCAAGATCGGGATGACGATGAGGGTTCGATGCAGGCCATTTTTCAAGAACGCTTCAATCAGGAAGGTTCCTGCGAGGCCCGCCAGGCCCAGGACGAGCAACATCAACGACAGCATGGAAACATTGACGTGCGTGACCGTTTCAAGAAACGGGCGCAAATAGGTAAACAGCATGAACTGGCCCATGAAAAATACGCTGACCGCCACCATGCCTAACGCAACCGGCGTGCTTTTCATTAGCTTGAAGACGTTGCCAGTGCCTGAATCGTTTTGCGATTTCATCGCTGGAAGGCTTAACAACAGCCAGACACAAGCAACTATCGCGACTGGAATGACGCACAAAAATGCGCCGCGCCAGCCAATCAGGGCGCCGAGAAAACTGCCCAATGGTGCTGCAATCACAGTCGCCAAAGCGTTGCCGCCGTTGACGATTGCCATGGCGCGTGTGACCTGGTCATCAGGCACAAGGCGCATGGCGGTTGCCGCCGACAGTGACCAGAAGCCACCAATCGCAACACCGATCAGCGCGCGCCCGATCATGAACACCCAGTAGTTCGGGGCGAACGCGACCACTGTTCCAGAAAGGATCATAAGCAGTGTCAGTGTAAGAAGCAGCGGTTTGCGGTCGACCCGCGCAGCCACCGATGCGATCAGAAGACTGGTGAACAAGGCAAACAGTCCCGAGATGGAGATTCCCTGACCGGCTTGCCCCTCAGTGATATGCAGATCTGCGGCAATCGGTGTAAGCAGGCTTACAGGCATGAACTCTGATGCCACCAGCACGAAGGCGGCGAGCGACATGGCAAATACGGCGCCCCATGATTTATGGGGCACTGGGAGGGTGTGATCAGTCATTGTTTGAATCCTGTATTGCGCGAAGCTTCGTAGCCCCGAGAACGAGGCTACGAGAGAAGCGATGCCCTGTCAGGACACCGATCAGGCTACTTCAGGTTGCTTTTGAAGAAGGTAGTCAACTTGGCGAAAGGAATGAGGTTGACCCGGTCGTAGAGATCGACGTGGTTAGCGCCAGGGATGATGACCAGTTCTTTAGGCTCCGCTGCACGCTTGTATGCATCTTCACTGTATTCACGGGAGTGAGCCTCGGAGCCGGTGATAAACAGAAGCGGACGTGGCGAAATGGTCTCGATGTCTTCGAATGGGTAGAAATTGTAGAACTTCGCATTGGTGGCCAGCGTCGGCATGGTGGAAGTCTGCGGCGATGCGCCGGCAGGGGTTACTTCGCCGCGAGGAGTGCGGTAGAAATCATAAAACTCATCGCCTATCGCATTGCCTGTCAGCTTCAACGGGGCACCGGCGGTGTATTTGGTAGCGCCGCCCGTGAATTCCACATAGCGTTGTTCTGCAGCTTCTGCGAGTGCCGTGCGTTTCTGCTCTGGGGTCGTCGAATTACCCAAACCTTTGCGATAGAGGTCGCCGTGGTTGTACATGCTGACTGTTGCAATTGCCTTCAGTCGAGGGTCGATCTTGGCCGCGCTGATAACAAAGGCGCCGCTGCCGCAAATGCCGATGATGCCAATGCGCTCACGGTTAACGAAAGGCCGTGTGCCCAGGAAATCCACCGCTGCGCTGAAGTCCTCTGCATAGATGTCCGGCGACACCGCTTGACGGGGCTGCCCTTCGCTTTCACCCCAGAACGAAAGATCAATCGCCAATGTCACGAAACCTTGCTCGGCGAGCTTCTGGGCATACAGGTTGGAGCTTTGCTCCTTCACCGCGCCCATTGGGTGCCCTACGATGATCGCGGGGCTCTTGGTCTTGGGATCCATTCCTTTAGGAATGTAGAGGTTCCCTACAACGTTCATCTTGTATTGATTTTTAAAGGTGATCTTTTCTGCGATTACCTTTTCGCTTTTGTAGAAGTTGTCAGCACCGTTAGACATGTCAGCCCCCATTGATGAGAAAGAGGCGATAAGCAGCCCCAGGGCAAGAAAGAATCTGTTCATTCGATATTCCTTACTTTTGGATGGTGTCCATTTGCGTTCTTGAATCTGAGGCGCTCAATCAACCAATGTGGAGTTGTCGATCACAAAGCGGTACTTGACGTCACCCTTGAGCATTCGCTCGTAGGATTCATTTATCTGGCCTGCTCGAACCAGTTCGATGTCGGCGACGATGCCGTGCTCGGCGCAGAAATCCAGCATCTCCTGTGTTTCCGGGATGCCACCGATCATCGAGCCAGCAATCGTTCGGCGTTTCATGATCAGGTTGAAAACGTTGGGTGAGGGATGCGGCGAGGCCGGTGCCCCGACCAGCGTCAACGCCCCATCACGCTTGAGCAGCACCAGAAACGCATCAAGATCGTGGGGGGCTGCGACGGTGTTGAGAATGAAGTCGAAACTTTTGGTATGTGCAGCCATTTCTTCAGGGTTGCGCGATACGACGACCTCATCGGCGCCTAATGCCTTTGCCGCCTCGCGCTTGGATTCAGAGGTGGTGAACGCCACGACGTGGGCGCCCATCGCATGAGCCAGCTTGATGCCCATGTGGCCTAGGCCACCGATGCCGACCACGCCTATTTTCTTGCCTGGACCGGCGTTCCAGTGGCGCAGAGGGGGGTAGGTAGTGATGCCCGCGCAAAGCAGCGGAGCGACGGCAGCCAGCTGTGACTCGGGATGGCGGATGCGCAACACGTAGCGCTCATGCACCACGATGTTTTGCGAGTAGCCGCCCAGCGTCCAGCCGGGTGCGTCCGGTGTCGGAAAGTTGTAGGTGCCGACCATTCCGTCGCAGTAGTTTTCCAGGCCTGTCTCACAGTCGTCACAGTGTTTACAGCTGTCGACGACGCAGCCGACACCGACCAGATCGCCGACTTTGAAATCCGCAACATGCGAGCCCACCTTCGATACACGGCCGACAATTTCGTGACCTGGTACGCAGGGAAACTGCGTGCCTGCCCACTCGGCGCGCACTTGGTGCAAATCTGAATGGCAGATGCCACAGAAGGCGATATCGATCTGAACATCATGGGCTGCCGGCTCGCGGCGATTGATCTGCATCGGCTCAAGGGGTTTGTCGCCAGCGTGAGCGCCATAGGCTTGTACAAGCATGGGAGAGACCTCAAAGGATTTGTCGGATGGACATTTTCCCTGTCTGCCAAGGCTCTCTGTAGTGCATTTCGCTGGATTACTTGCCTGATTCTATGAGTCTCTGTTTTTTGGCAGGACGGTTGGGAGTTGGCGAGTTAGAGTTCAGTGAAGAGGTACAAGACGAATATGACGAACAAACCCAACACCAATCCTCAACAGACATCGCCACAAGAAAGGCTTGCGCAGATCATCGGCGCGCAGATCTCGAAACCAGGTGATTCCACAACGGCCATTACAGGCCTCGGCTTCTTCAGGCGCGAACATCCAGCACCGCCCATCGTCTGCATGGTCGAGCCAAGCATCATCCTCATCGCCCGAGGTAAGAAACAGCTCTGGGTAGGTGGCGAGGGCTACCCCTACGACACGTCGCGATTTCTGATCACCTCGTTGGACTTACCTGCCAATTCAGAAGTGCTAGCGGCAAGCCCGGAACAGCCATGCCTGGGGCTGACGTTGAAACTCGATCTGCGCATGCTGGCTGAGCTGATAGCGCAAAGTGACCTGCCGCCAACCCGTGATCGAACAGTTGCGAAGGGGGTAGGAATTGGTTCAGTAACCCCTGCACTGTTGGCGTCTTTCGAGCGCTTATTGGCACTGCTCGATGAGCCGGAGTCCATCCCTGTTCTTGCCCCGTTGATCCAGCGCGAGATTCACTACCGTCTCTTGCAGAGTGATCAGGCGAGCCGACTTCGACAAATTACGTCTGTCGATGGCCAAGGCTATCGGATCGCCAAAGCCATCGATTGGCTGAAGTTGAATTACGCCTTGGCGCTTCGCGTCGATGAACTGGCGGCCCGAGTGCAGATGAGCACTCCGACCTTCCATCACCACTTCCGTCAACTCACAACAATGAGCCCGTTGCAGTACCAAAAGTGGCTGCGACTGAATGAGGCAAGGCGATTGATGCTCAATGAACACCTGGACGTATCCAGTGCGGCTTTCAAGGTCGGATATGAAAGCCCGTCTCAGTTCAGCCGTGAATACAGCCGTCTGTTTGGCGTCCCCCCCAAACGGGATATTTCGGCGTTGCGAGGGCAGGGGTAGGACGAGGAGTTCAACTGGCTGCGTTGAAGCTTCGATTAAATTCAACGACGTCATGATGAGTAGGGTTTTTGGCGAATAGTGCAGGGAGTTGCGCATTGAACGCCTCTCTCTTCTGCGCGGCGGCACCCCTGACTGCGGCATTCAGCGCCGGGCGCATCTCTTCAGCGGTGTAATCGCAGCAGTACGCTGGCGTGCAGGGTTGTTGACGCCACGAGTCTTCCAGGCTGCCGCTGTCGACCGGCTCGAATCCAACTTCATCGACAAGTTGCATTACGAGACGTTTATGATTTTCATCGTCCCCCGCAACGGCTACGCCCAGGCGGCCTTCGGCGTCTTTTGGCTTACCAAGATTCTCTAGCGAATAAGCAAGAATATTGTTGAAGGCCTTGATTACCGGTCGGCCAAGCTGCTCGCTAACCCAGACGCTCTCCGTTTGACCATTTTCCAAAGCGGCGATGCGCTCGTCTCTCAGACCTGGGTAATAGTTACTGGTGTCGACCACTGGAGCCGAGGATGGCAGTGCGGCCAACAGGTTCTTTGGGAGAGCCGCCATAGCCGGCTGGGGAATGGAAACAATCACAGCATCGGTGCCGTCGAAGACATCTTTCAAGTCACAAGGAACGGCACCTGCTTCCTTGGCAAAGGCACTCACCGCCTCTTTTCCACGAGAGTTGGCCACACTGACTTCATGGCCAGCAGTGACAAGCCGGCGGGCAAGGGTTCCGCCGATAGATCCAATACCAACGATCGCAATTTTCATAATGCCTCCAGGGATTCAAAGTCCGAATACGTTAGTATCAGCACTGCAATATCCGCAAGAACCGACGTTTTAGTCTGTAACCCACCAAAAGGTAAGTGTCGATGGAGCGCGAGTGGGAATGTGAGAACCCTTTACGACGGCAGGCCTGGTCTGCCGCTATAAACGCTACGCTTCGCGTTCTGGAGGGCAAATGGAAAATTGTGATCATCAATGAGCTGATGGCCGCTAAAGGCCGACCGCTTCGGTTCTCCGAACTGGAGAAGCTCATTCCCGATGTCACGCAGAAGATGCTCATTCAGCAGTTGAAAGGGCTTCAGCAGGACGACATCGTTCAGCGCACCGTATACCCAGAGGTACCGCCGCGAGTGGAGTACGCGCTGACGGCGCTGGGTCATGCACTCGGCCCGGCTATGACGGCCCTTATAGACTGGGCTGAGCTTCGTCACCAGCACGAGGCAAAGGGGATGGAACGGTCTAGCGTTAGCGACAATGAACTTTTGGAACGCTAATGCGCCATGTTGGACGTACTCAAAAAGTCAGCCCGTTTCAAATCTGATCAACTGTGGTTTCCAAATGTTTGATTTGTGACTATATATATCATTGGTCACAATTTGTAAGTCCTCGATAGGGTGAGTAAGCTATTCCCATGAATCAGCCATCAATATCTTCGCCCGGCCCACGTGGCCCAGTCGATCACGACATTCGAGACCAGATTGTCGCGGCGGCCAATGAACATTTCAGTCAGTACGGCTACGCCAAAACCACGGTTTCCGACCTGGCCAAGGCCATCGGGTTTTCCAAGGCCTACATCTACAAATTTTTTGATTCCAAGCAGGCGATCGGTGAAGCCATCTGCGCAAATTGTCTGGCAGAAATCGTCGCTGCGGTGGCGCAGGCTATCAATGTAGAAGACCTGTCGCCGACGGAGCGCTTTCGACGTCTGGTCAAAACGGTGATCGCCACAGGTGTGAATCTGTTCTTTAACGACCGAAAACTCTATGACATTGCAGCGTTCGCGGCGTCGGAAAGCTGGCCCAGTACGCAGGCTTATGACGCACAGATCAAAGGCTTCGTGTTACAAATCGTGCGGGAAGGGCGAGAGATTGGCGAATTTGAACGCAAGACTCCACTGGACGAGACAGTAGAATCGATACATCTCGCGCTGCGGCCATTCGTCAATCCTTTGCTGCTGCAGTACAACCTCGATTTCGTCGAGGAGGCGCCCACGCTTACCTCCAACCTCATCTTGCGTAGCCTCATGCCTTGACCTTCGGCTTAAAGGTTTACGGCATACCCGGGTAAGCACCAGATCACCAAAACGGCTTTTCACTTTGCCCTTCTTCCCATCCGTCGAAGGGCATTTTATTTATCTGCTTAGTGACTGTTGACTGAAATGGTCACATGAATAAATATGGCGGTGTCGCTTCTACTGTTTCATCTCAGTGATACCCATAGAGTTCAAACAATGAAAAAAATAGTGCTCAAGAGCCCATTTGGCCTTGCTGTCGTGCTCGCATCCTCAAACGTTTTTGCAAGCGGCTTCGCTCTTAATGAACAAAGCATCAGTGGGATGGGATCCGGGTTTGCCGGTCGTTCCTCCTCCGCTGAAGATGCAAGCACGGTCTTCGGTAATCCCGCGGGAATGTCTCGCTTGAAAAGGGAGCAGGTCAGCGTGGGGGCGGCGACTCTTTTCGCCAAGTCCGACATAAGCCACACCCGCAGTACATTCGGAGGCCAGGAAGACGGCGACATGGTGCCCACCACCACTGTGCCTATGGGTTACTACGTCAAACCGATCGATGAGCATTGGGCGTTCGGTGTGGGTTTTTATGTACCTTTCGGTCTGATGACGGACTATGGCAGTGGTTTTGCCGGGCGTTACTACGCCAACAAAAGCGAGGTCACGACCCTTACGTTTCAACCCACCATCAGCTATGCCTTTAACGAAAAAGTTTCGATCGGGTTCGGTCCGACCATCAACCGTATCAGCGGTGAGATATCAGGAATGGTGCCCAATCCACTCAGTCCTGGTCGCAATGACGGAAAACTCAAAAGCACTGGTGACGACACGGCCCTCGGTTTCAACGCCGGTATCCTGGTGCAGGCTACAGACCGAACCCGTTTGGGCATGACCTACCATTCCAAGGTCAGTTATCAATTGGATGCCAAGACCAAGGTCACTGACGGCACCTTTAGCGTGTTGGGGGTCAGTGGCCGGAGTTATGACGCTTCGCTGGATGTGGATACCCCAGAGTCAGTGGATTTCTCGGTGACTCATCAGCTTGATGATGACTGGACCCTTTACGTGGGGAGCACCTGGACTCGCTGGAGTCGCTTCAAAGAGTTAACCATCGAGAACACCGGTTTACCCCCTGTGTTGAGCGGCGCGCTGGGCACCATTACCGAAGAGCAGAATTGGCACGATACGTGGGCTCACGCTATCGGTGCGGCGTATCAACTGAATAACCAATGGGTACTTCGCGCAGGCCTGTCGGTTGATCAGTCGCCCGCCAACAACACCAACCGGGGACCACGTATTCCCACGGGCGACCGGAAGGTTGTCAGCTTCGGTGCTGGCTGGACGCCGGCGGACAATGTCACGATCGATGTTGCCTATTCCTACCTGTGGGAGGAGAGCGTTCAGATCAACGACACCTCGGCGACCAGAGGTGCATACAGTGCCAACTATAAAAACAGTGCGAGCGGGCTTGGGACTTCTGTGAGTTACCGCTTCTAATTGAGTGCTGTTACACGATAGATGTCCGGTCGGGAGTACGCGTTGCCTCCCGACCTTTAAGAACACATCTCGGACCTTTCCCCCTCAAGCTTCATCGAGTCGTCACCGTGACATCCCAAGGTTGCCAGCCACCACCGAGTGATTTGAATGCCGCTACCGCTGCTCGTGCAGATTCCGTTCGTGCTTGTGCCCGCGCATCGGAAGCCTGCAGCAGTGTCTCGTCAGCGTGCAGGACATCGATCAGGCTGGCCGTGCCTTTCTCATAAGCGATGAACGACGATTGTCGAGCCTGTGTCAGAGACGCTTCTCCCCCAGCGAGGGTGGTTGCTTGAGCTTCGCGATTCACCAGTGAGGAGAGCGCGTTCTCGACATCCTCGGTGGCGCGCAATACAGATTGACGGTAAGCGGCCAGGGTTTCGGCTTCCTGCCCCTTGGCCTGGTCGATCTGGGCGTTTATGCGACCGAAGTCGAAGAGTCTCCAGCGCAGTCCCAGTACGCCCGCCGACTGGCTGGCGCCACTGGTAAAAAGATTGCCTGCGGATACAGCGGTGGCACTCCCCAGCAATGCGCTAAGGGAGAACTTCGGGTAATACTCGGCAATAGCCTCCCCGATGCGTGCGTTTGAGGCCGCAAGACGGCGCTCAGCCACAATCAGATCCGGTCTGCGGCGCAGCAAATCAGCCGGAGTTCCCATCGCCTTCAACTGCGGCGCTACAGGAATGCTCCCCGCACTTGCCAGTTGCGTGCGGTGAGTGCCTGGTGGTGTGCCGAGCATGACATCCAGTGCATTCATGGCCGCATCCAGACCGGTCTGCAGGGCCGGTACTGTCGCTTGGACCTGCGCCAAGGTCCCCTCGGTCTGACGAACCTGATAGTTGGCGGCGAGCCCCTTGCTGTAGAGCAATTGGACTTTCTCTAGTAGCTCCTGCTGCGTTTTGACTTGTCGATTCGCTATGTCCAGCCGGGCCTGCAATCCGCGGACAGTGATGTAGATATCGGCGGTCTGCGCTGCGATAGCCAATCGTGTGGCCGCGACGCCCGCCCGGGATGCTTGATACTCGGCCAGAGCTGCCTCGCGTCCACGGCGCATGCCGCCAAAGACATCTGCCTCCCAGCTGGCATCGATGTTGGCCTCGTAGGAACTTCCGTACCGATCATAGCCAGGCGTTGAGTTCAACACCTGGCCGAGCGGCGTCTCGATTGACTGGTAGGAGCGCACGGCCTGTCCGCTGATGTTCCCTGAGGGGAGTAAAGCGGCATTTGCAGCACCTAGTCCGGCCCGCGCCTGTGTGACTCGCGCCGACGCCTGTGCCAGGTCCAGATTCTGCTCAAGCGCCTTGGAGATGAAGTCGGTTAGCACTGGATCGCCAAAGCCTTCCCACCAAGCTACAAGGCTGGTCGGCGTCGCTACACGCCGCTGTTCGACAGAAGGCTGACCCAAGTAACGATCCGAAAGCGGAGCGTCTGGACGATGGTAGTCCGGACCGACCGCGCAACCTGCCAATAAGCCGGCGCTGACCAAGAGAGCAATTGGACGGAGGGGAGGCATTGAGATTCCTTCAATAGAGGATATTTGTGACCATATTACTCAATAGTCACACCCTGTCAATTGAGGTGTTTTGAGCGAATTTTTGGTTTTCCTCATTGATAACGGTGGTTTCTGTGTTGAGCTTGAGAAGTTGGATGTTTCATGGTTTGTGACCATTGACACATATAGTCACTGGGCAGAGAATATGACGCTCGTCCTATTTTTAAGTAAGGGAACCTATGCGCCGGCTTCGACCTTTCCCCATTGCCGCTTGCTTGTTGCCTCTCGTCCTGACAGCGTGCGGTGATTCATCCATCGCTGAAGATCCGCGCACGCATGCCCCTTTGGTGAGGTCCGCTGCTGTTCAGGCTTCGTCCGACGTCTCGCGTTCCTTCACTGGTGTAGTGGCTGCCCGCGTCCAGGGCGACCTGGGTTTTCGGGTATCAGGCAAGGTGCTTGAGCGTCTGGTTGATACCGGTCAAACCGTTAAACGTGGTCAGCCGCTCATGCGCCTCGACCCAATCGATCTAGGGTTGCAGGCGCGAGCACAGCAAGAGTCGGTCACAGCCGCGCGAGCCCGAGCCAAGCAGACAGCAGATGACGAGGCGCGATACCGCAGTCTGGTTGCCGCAGGCGCTATTTCTGCATCGGCCTATGACCAGATCAAAGCCGCAGCGGATACCGCAAAGGCGCAGCTTAGCGCCGCTGAAGCGCAGGCTGATGTAGCCCGCAATGCTTCTGGTTATGCGGTGTTGTTTGCGGATTCCGACGGCGTTGTGGTGGAGACGCTCGCCGAGCCCGGACAAGTTGTCAGCCCGGGACAGCCCGTGGTTCGACTGGCGCGGGCAGGGCAGCGCGAAGCGATCGTGCACCTGCCCGAGACGTTGCGCCCCGCAGCAGGATCCACCGCGCAGGCGACGCTTTATGGCAATACCACGGGTGCAGTTACAGCGAAGCTGAGGCTGCTTTCTGACTCGGCCGACCGAATGACACGCACCTTCGAGGCGCGGTATGTGCTTGAGGGCGCGCTGGCCAATGCACCGATAGGTTCGACCGTCACGCTTCGGATCGCTGAAAGCACCACGCAAGGGCAGGGGCTGCAAGTACCGATCGCTGCCGTTTATGACCCAGGTCAAGGCGCTGGCGTGTGGGTCATCGCCGGTACACCGGCGAAGGTGGCCTGGCGACCTGTTCAAGTCCTGGGCTTGAGCGACGACTCAGCGCGAGTCGCTGGCGATCTCAAGGTCGGTGAGCCGATCGTAGCGTTAGGCGCACATCTGTTGCGCGAGGGTGAAGAGGTAAGATTGCCTCAACAGGATGACGCCAAAGTTGCCGGGGGTCGTCCATGAGCGAGGGTCGCTTCAATCTTTCCGCGATCGCCGTTCGAGAGCGCTCTATCACGGTGTTTCTGATCTTCCTGATTGCCGTTGCGGGCATCTTGTCGTTCTTTCAGCTGGGGCGTGCGGAAGATCCTCCGTTTACGGTCAAGCAGTTGACGGTCATTACCGCGTGGCCGGGCGCCACGGCGCAGGAGATGCAGGATCAGGTAGCAGAGCCACTTGAAAAACGACTGCAAGAACTGAAATGGTACGACCGCACGGAAACCTACACCCGTCCTGGCCTCGCCTTCACGATGGTGTCACTGCTCGATAGCACGCCGCCCTCGCAAGTGCAGGAGGAGTTCTATCAGGCGCGTAAAAAGCTCGACGACGAGGCCAGGAAGCTGCCGGCGGGTGTCATCGGGCCGATGGTCAACGACGAGTTTTCGGACGTGACATTTGCGCTTTTCGCCCTGAAAGCCAAAGGCGAGCCGCAGCGACTGTTGGTACGTGATGCAGAGTCGCTGCGCCAACAACTGTTGCATGTGCCGGGCGTGAAGAAGGTCAACATTATTGGGGAGCAGCCCGAACGTATCTTTGTTTCCTTTTCCCATGATCGGTTGGCCACCTTGGGCATCTCTCCTCAGGACATCTTTGCCGCGCTGAATAATCAAAACGTGCTCACGCCCGCCGGTTCGATCGAAACCAATGGGCCGCAGGTCTTCCTCCGCTTGGATGGCGCCTTCGATAAAGTGCAGAAGATTCGTGACACACCCATTGCGGTCCAGGGGCGCACGCTAAAACTCTCTGACGTGGCGACGATCGAACGTGGTTATGAAGATCCAGCAACCTTTCTCGTGCGTAACAACGGTGAAGAGGCCTTGTTGCTGGGGATCGTGATGCGTGAGGGCTGGAACGGTCTTGACCTTGGCAAGGCGTTGGACGCGGAGACAGTCAAAATAAATGAAGGCATGCCGCTGGGTATGACGCTCTCCAAAGTCACCGATCAATCTGTAAATATCGATTCGGCCGTCGGCGAGTTTATGGTCAAGTTCTTCGTCGCGCTGCTTGTGGTAATGCTTGTCTGCTTTCTCAGCATGGGCTGGCGTGTAGGTGTTGTGGTCGCCGCGGCTGTGCCGTTGACGTTGGCCGTGGTGTTTGTGGTGATGGCGGCCACTGGAAAGAACTTTGACCGTATTACCCTCGGCTCGTTGATTCTGGCGCTCGGACTGCTGGTGGACGACGCCATCATTGCCATCGAAATGATGGTGGTGAAAATGGAGGAGGGCTACGACCGCATCAAAGCTTCCGCGTACGCCTGGAGTCATACCGCTGCGCCGATGCTCTCCGGTACGCTGGTGACCGCTATCGGCTTTATGCCCAACGGCTTCGCGCAATCGACCGCCGGCGAATACACCAGCAACATGTTCTGGATCGTGGGCATTGCCCTGATTTCCTCCTGGGTGGTTGCGGTCGCTTTTACCCCGTACCTGGGGGTGAAGATGTTGCCGAACATCAAGAAGGTAGAGGGTGGTCACGCGGCCATCTACAACACCCCTAACTACAACCGCTTCCGCCGGATTTTGACGCGGGTCATCGCTCGCAAATGGCTGGTGGCTGGCACTGTCATCGCTTCGTTTGTCGTGGCGATCCTCGGTATGAGCCTGGTCAAGAAGCAGTTCTTCCCTACCTCGGACCGTCCCGAGGTATTGATTGAAGTGCAAATGCCTTATGGAGCCTCCATTGAGCAGACCAGCGCGACCACCGCCAAGATAGAGACCTGGCTGCAAAAGCAGGATGAGGCAAAGATCGTCACGGCCTATATCGGGCAAGGCGCGCCGCGCTTCTATCTAGCGATGGCACCGGAACTCCCTGATCCGTCGTTCGCGAAGATTGTGGTGCTGACGGACAGCCAGGAGGAGCGCGAGACCCTCAAGTTCCGTATCCGCGAAGCGGCGGCTGAGGGACTTGCCCCAGAAGCGCGTGTCAGGGTGACTCAGCTTGTTTTCGGGCCGTACTCGCCATTCCCTGTTGCCTACCGGGTAATGGGGCCTGATCCGTCAACGTTGCGCGAGATTGCGGGCCAGGTACAGGACGTGTTGCAGTCGAGCCCGATGATGAGAACCGTCAACACCGATTGGGGACCGCTGACGCCGACGCTGCATTTCGCTCTGGATCAGGATCGCTTGGAGGCGGTGGGGTTGACGTCAAACTCAGTCGCGCAGCAACTGCAGTTCCTGCTGGCCGGAGTACCGATCACCGCAGTTCGTGAGGACATTCGCTCGGTGCAGGTTGTTGGTCGCGCAGCGGGTGATATCAGGCTCGATCCCGCCAAGATAGAAGGTTTTACGCTGGTAGGCACGGCGGGTCAGCGGATTCCGCTGTCTCAGGTGGGAGAGGTCGATGTTCGTATGGAGGATCCGATCCTCCGACGTCGTGACCGCACGCCGACCATTACCGTGCGCGGCGACATTGCCGAAGGCTTGCAGCCACCGGACGTCTCGAGCGTGATTATGAAGGAGCTGCAGCCGGTCATAGACAAGCTGCCTGGCGGGTACCGGATTGAGCAGGCAGGTGCAATCGAGGAGTCGGGCAAGGCCGGTAAAGCGATGTTGCCGTTATTCCCGATCATGATTGCCATGACGCTGCTGGTCATCATTCTGCAGGTCCGTTCGATCTCGGCGATGATCATGGTGTTCCTCACCTCGCCATTGGGGTTGATTGGTGTGGTGCCGACACTGCTTATCTTCCAGCAGCCGTTTGGTATCAACGCTCTGGTCGGTCTAATCGCCCTTTCGGGCATTTTGATGCGCAATACGCTGATTCTGATTGGGCAAATCCATCACAACGCGCAAGAAGGGCTGGACCCGTTTCACGCAGTGGTCGAAGCCACGGTACAACGTGCCCGCCCGGTACTGCTGACAGCGCTGGCGGCAATCCTGGCGTTCATTCCGCTGACACACTCCGTCTTCTGGGGGACGCTGGCCTATACGCTGATCGGAGGCACGTTCGTCGGAACCATCATGACGCTGGTGTTCCTGCCCGCGATGTACTCCATCTGGTTCAAGATCCGTCCTGACAATACGGGTCAAACTGAAACAGCGAATAAGCAAGCAAGCCTAGTGGATAGGGCGCCACCCCGTCCTCTCGCCGTTCACCTGACCACAAAGCTTTAGCCATACCTGGGATGCCGTTTCCAGCTGAAGCTAAGCACTATCCGCTACGCGATGAAGTCGTACGTTATTTGGAGCAGTACGCGGACGCTTTCCAGCTACCCATTCGGCAGAACATACGAGTCCGGAAAGTGTATAGGGAGGATGGACTATTTTTGCTTCAGGCATCTGGCGGATTCAATCAGCCGTTCATCCCTTACATTCAGGGGCTGGAGAGTTTTCACGGGCAACGTTTACACAGTGCTGATTTCCGAAATGTTGACGGTTTCAGTGATCAACGAGTAGTGGTCATAGGTGCGGCCAACTCAGCGGTACAAATTGCCCATGAGTTGGCTCAAGTCAGCAGCGTCGTATTGGCGACAAGGGAATCGATTCGGTTTTTTCCGCAAAAGATCCTCGGTGTGGATTTTCATGCTTGGCTCAAGTGGACATGGATGGAGAAGACTCGTTGGCTGAATGACCAAAGTACCCCTGTACTGGATGATGGCACCTATCGTCGAGCTATAAAGCAGGGGATTTTTGAGCGCAAGGCAATGAAAGCCTGACCCGGCGCAACGGGAAGGCGGAGCACGTACCGGGTTTGTATTTTGTGGGATTACCGAAGCAGCGCAACTTTGCTTCGGCCACCCTTAGAGGCGTTGGGCCAGATGCTTCTCACATCATCCCTAGCTTGATGCGCTTCATTCACGATGCATCGCACCCCGTGTTCGCTTGATGCCGGGTATCGATTTTTTTTCCGCTCAACACTGCGTCTACCGGAACATCGTAATTACTGTCCTTTTTGCGTACTTGGCAGGCGCCAAGTGGCGACGAAGCACAGCAACAGAAACCCGCACATCACGCTAAGCAGTACCGATGCTCCGAAGCGGTGCAGAGCGTAAGCGGCGGCGATGCATTGAAGAGTTGCAGGCACCGCGGCGAGTGCTGCTTTCAGAAACTCCGATAGAAGCAGTCTGGGCGAGGCTTGCTCAGTTAAAAAGTGCGACTCTTGCTCGAAAGATGGTCGACCGTCGCGCTCAACTTGAAAGCCTAAGTCTTGAGCCGTCGACCATTGTGTCAAAGGGAGAGGGCGTTGCTTTCGCGCTCCGAAATGCCACCGATTATTTCAGTGCCATTGATCGAAGAAATGTCAGTCAACGTGTACTCAATCTGTATTACGGCACAATGTCGTTCGCATTTGCCGAGATGCTTGCTTCACCAGGTGGTCCTCAAACCCTTTCAGAGTTGGAGGCAACAACCAAAAAAGGGCATGGCCTTTATACCCATGATGGTATAGATGACCGATTTGAGAGTTCTTGGCAGCGTTCGATGACGTCCAGGCTGACGCAAGGCTTGCATCGTGGTCGCACTCAGTATTCTGCTCAGCTCGAAAAATAGTTTAAAAAGCAGTTAGTTATGAAATATTTTGGCTTTTCCGTTCCACGTAGAACTACGAAAAGCCAAGGGCTAAGGTATGGGCTGGGAGGTTTTTTACAGAAACAAGAAACGACAAAGCCCTGAAAAATCAGGGCTTTGTCGTATAAAAAGATGGCGGAGGCGATGGGATTCGAACTCATGGACCTGTTACAGTCGACGGTTTTCAAGTCCGCTATGTAAAGCCTTTAAAATAGCGGCCTGTAGCGATTTTTCGTTCCATTACGCTCAGTTCTTGGCATCGCTACAGGCCGCATTCTACAAGGGGGCAATTTTGAGTTATGGAACACATTTTTGGTCATTTTGTAGGTCTGGCGATGGCGCCGACGCGGCGATAAACCCGCTCGGTGATGTCGCCTTTGGTGTGTCCCAACAGCAAGCTCGCCTCGCCGACATCAGTAATTTCGGAGGCTGCCTTTGGCCTGATATCCCGAAACTGGAAATCCCCAATCCGACCAGCCAGTAGTTCGTCACCAGCTTCAATTGCTTCCATTTTTGCTCGCTCCCGGGCTGCGTCCCAGCGCTTTCTCAGCATCGTGGCGGTCATTCGTTTGCCATGCCGACTAACAATCAGATAGCTAGAGACGTGGCGAGAATTGCGCTCAGATATCTCGGCGATAAGTCTGCCTAGGCTGTTCGCTTCGCCGCCAGTGGTCATTTGAATACGCAGCTTTTTGTTCGTCTTGTTTTGCTGCACCCCCAAATATCCCTCTACTGCGTCGTCCTTTCGCATCACCAGCACATCTGCCGGCCGCTGCCCGGTAAGGTACGCGAGATCCATTGCGTCTTTCAGCTCTTGAGCTGCCTTCTTGTAAACCGCGTCCCAAACCACGTCATTCGCGTAATAGTCCCTCGGTGTTTCTTTGTTCTTTCGCACACCCTGACAGGGATTTTCCTTAGCCGTCAGCCCCCACTCCCGTGCGATGTTGAAAATGTGGGAGAGGGTGGCTAACTCGCGATTTGCCCGTACCTTCGCCGATCGGGCATCCCGGTATCCGGCGATCGTTGCCGGAGTGATTGAGTCGATCGGAGCACTGTCGAACATCGGTCGAAGTTGTTTGATCTCTGCCAGGTTGTCTTTCTGCGTCCGCGCCGCCTTCTTGGGGATGATGTCGCGAATGTACCGGTCGAAGATTCCCTTCATGGTTCGCAGGTCCAGGGGTTTTTCCTTAGCTTCCAGTTCAGCCCATTTGATCCTGGCCTTGTCGAGTTCTTTCCCCAAAGGTATGTCATTGCCGAGTAGGTCCCGGTAGTAGTAAGCGGTCCAAACGGCACCATTCTTGCGTTTGCGGGACCGCTGATACATCCGTGGGGGGAGATGGTGATACTCGGTCTTGCGGGGACGCATATCAATTCACTCGCGAGAAATCAGGCGTCCATTCCGGAATCGCCAAGGGAGGGGTTGGATCGACGATGGCCGGTGAAAGCATGCCTAGCTTCATGCGGACGTATATCCGGCCAACGAGGGGGCGCTTGCCGCGGCTTTCGACAAATACCCACTGGCGATCCAGCAGCCAGCGGCGCTGGTATGCTCGAGCCTTGTAACCAGTAAGCGCGGTAAGTTCTTCGTCCGAAAGAATTTCTGCTTCCATTTTCGTGCTCCATGCCGCGGAGGTTGCGGTAGAAAGTAGTTGAAATTGAGCGCTCTACATCCGATAAATAGTTGAACAGAGACGTATTTAGGCGCAGTAGAGAAAGGATGCTGCCCGACGGTGGAGTGGGGCTAGCAATGTAGTAATGAGTCAAACGCATATTTTGAGTTTGTATAAAAAATCTATATAGTTATTGCTGGTTTAAATATTTTGGAGAGAAGAGTGGAAGCAGCAGTTGTCGAAAAGTTTGATCTGAAATCAAGGTATTTATTCATTGATACCAGTATCTATCATGCTGCTAATTATCAGTTTTTTGCGTCCGACCTGCAGGCTGTTACGAGGCTTTTGGAAGATGATAAGCTTACATTGCTATTTACCTCTATAACTGTTTCAGAAGTAAAAAGACATCTAAAGAATCAAGTAACCGATGCTGTCAATGCTGCTCGATCGCTTCGTGATAAAGGTAAGGTATTACGCAATCTGCCAAGCTTTTCACAAACGTTTGTTTTTAGGGGGATTGAACGTGAGGTAGTTGAGAATGAACTGTTTGCTTTGTTTGAAAAATTTATGGCGACAAAAAATATCGAAATGGTCTCTCTTGATTTAGCCTCCGCTGAAGTTGTGTTCGAGAATTATTTTTCACTATTGCCGCCATTTTCCGAAAAGAAAACTGAAGAGTTTCGAGATGCATTTGTTTTGGAGTCTCTGAAGTCATACGCGATCGAGAACGGAATTCGAATTCATGTTCTAAGTACAGATGGGGACATGAGAGACTATTGCAGCGGTGAGTTTCATTTGCTTTGGTCTGACAATCTTGGAAAGTTCGTCAATTCTGCAGTGCACTTAACGCGGGTAGAGCCTGCTGCATTCGCGGATAAGGCGTTTTTGGCTGTAGAGCAAGAGGTATATTCACGATTGATAGAGTATCTTGAACATCAAGATTTCGGTGTCCTCGAAGAGGGAGGTGGTAGTTATCGTGTGACGAGCTGTGAGATTGAAAATGTCGTTGGCTCTAATCGTCGCGTACTTGAAGTGAGCCGAGAGTCAACAAAGTATGCCTTGGATTATGAGTTTGAAGTGGCTTACGAATATTTTCAAAGTGAACCGTTGAGGGTGTTGCCTGATGGTTCGACAATAATTGAAATTAGCAATAATTCGGCACGCTATAAGAAAGTTGCTGAAGCTGTTGTTTTTCTGAGTTATTTTGAGGGCGATCTGGATAGTGTTAAGCTTGAAGACTATAGGTTTGGATTGCCCAGTGGCGATATTCTCTGGGAGGACGAACGTACTCATTATACGACTACGAAAGTGGATGCTATTTGAAGTCTATTTTAATTAGGGAGTTAAGCAGCCGTTTTCCTATCCAGCGCACTATTGGGACCGCCTTGCTGTTCCCGATGGCTTTATAGCGAGGCCCGTCAGGGCAAGCCAAAGAGGACCTGCCAAGCCAAGGGATCTGTGTATAGTTGTCGGCGAATCCTTGGCAGCGCTCCCATTCAATCACGCTGGTGCGTCGCACGCCTGCGGTTTCCAACACATATGCCTCTCGGTCATCGAGAGAGCCTCCCCCTTGAGCCGTGAGAGTAGGATGAAGTGCCGACTTCTCTTCCCGTCGCGGCGGGTTATCCCGGCGAGCGCCTTCTCGCTCAAAAAGTACCTCGGTGGGATCGAATCCGTCTCGAGCACTTGCGACAACGAACACACGGCGGCGTCGTTGGGCCAGGCCGAAATATTGGGCGTCCAAGACCCGCCACGCGATTGTTCTTTTGGGTCCATACACACAACCAGCGTCCGGCCATTTCTTCCCTGAAGGCTGCAGTTCGCAGTCTTCCCCAGCAAGCGCGCCAAGAAAGCATCCGAAGGCGTTCCCTTTGTCGCTGAGGACACCGGGGACGTTTTCCCAGACGAGAACGCAGGGAGGTTCTCGGCGGCTGGTGCGAACATAGTCAGTTGCATCTGCAAGCTCCACGTATTTTATGGTGAGGGCGCCGCGCGGGTCGAGCAGACCCTGGCGCATGCCGGCGACGCTGAAGGCTTGGCACGGGGTACCGCCTACCAGCACGTCGGGTGCTTCGATCTTGCCAGCTAGGACCAGGGCCCCGAGTTTTGTCATGTCTCCGAGGTTTGGCGTTTTCGGGTAGTGGTGGGCCAGCACAGCGCAGGGGAATGGCTCAATCTCGGCGAACCAGGTGGCGCGCATGCCCAGCGGATGCCAGGCCATGGTTGCGGCCTCGATGCCGCTGCAGACGCTTCCGTATACTATGTCCATTGTGGCTCCTAAGGAGATCAACGTTTCGACTAACTTTCCTGCTGGACTTTTGTTTTTTACATTTGATAGATGAGGAGTAAAAGTGTCAGGGACTAAACTAACGCCAGAAAAAATTACCAGCCCTTTCCAGCTGATGGCTGCTTGGTTTTCAATGCTCGTATTGATAGTTTCAGCACTTTTGGGTGGCGCGGCGAGTATAAATCGGCCTGAATGGGTTGCTGGTTATCTTGTGATATTTGCGACGGTAACGATATTGATCGTTTTCACTTGTGTTCTTTTGATGCTCACCAAGTATCGACCGCATTTGCAAGATGGAACAGATTATGCTCAATGGCTTAAGGATACGAGTACTTACTCCGAAGGTATGATATTTAAAGGGGTTGCTGTAGCTAGTAGTGTCGAAACAGGTGCTACCGATGACGATGTCATTGAAGCAGAGGAATGTAAGAGTACGGATGTTGAATCGGATACTCATAAGGCAGTAGGAAAGGACGGTTGTTCTGTTGATGTGATTGATTTGCCTCGTGCGGTAGAAATAGTTGAAGCGCTTAAGAATAAGGGTTTTAATGCGTCTATTTTCGACCGTTCCCCAAAATTTAACGATAAGTCTACCTATAAGCAGGAGTCTATTTGGATTGGTTGTCGATTGAGTCCTGCAGTTGTTATCGAGGCAATGAAAGTGGCCATAAGTGTTTGGCCTCACCTAAAATATCTTCAACTTTCTGACGATAACTACAATCCTCCTGACTTTGTTCACGATCAAATCTTTATTGGTGGCGCAACCAGCACCGCAATTGATCGAGGCCTATCAGCATGGTCACGCAGAGAAATAATGATGTTGGAGGAAGGAATGTCCATTCAGGATTTTCATGAGCTAGTTAACAGTCGCGGTGAAAACTCTGTACGTAATGTGGTCTAATTACTTAAGTCGTACTTAGCCCTGCTCCTAAAGTGCATCAGCAAGCGCTTCGACACAATCAGCGTGCGCTTCACGGCGCCGATTCGCTCCAGCAGGGCTTTCTCCTTGGCGCGCTTGTCCCTCTGGATATCGGCGTTGCTCTTGGCCATGGCCTGCCTCTTCAATTCCGTGGGCCGGCATATCCAGCCATGTCTGTCGTCGACGCTGACGCACCTGGTTGCTGAGGCGCTTCACGATGTGAACTTGAAGTTGTTCTCGCGAGCGATGAGCCGGGCGCGCTTGGCTACCATGCCGCATTCTTTCGCGGCCTTGGCGACGGGTGTGCCGGCCTCGGCCACCTCCTTCAGCCTAGGCGCCACCTTGTCCCGCTCAGCACGCAGTTTGTTGGTGTGGGTGGTGCCGAATGTGCCGTCCTTTGTGCCGCTGACACCTTGCGCGATTTCCTGCACCGATTTGCCGGCGCCGAAGTACTGCTCTAGTTTTGATTCGGGTTCGCGAGGATTGAGTCTCGCGGGTTGGGCATTGGTGCGCCAATCACTGCGCACCTCCGGGCAGGCGGGCGACCTGTGTTTCGAACTGGTTGGCCGTGTCCACCGCCGAGGCATGCGTCCAGCGGAACGCTTTGGTTTTTCCGGTGACCAGATCGACGATGTGGTACGCCTTGCCGATAGCCCGAACCTGAAAGCGGACCTTCTGGGCGGGTGGTTCCTGGCCGATCATAGAGTAGAACTCGGACGTGGCGATGAATGAACGGAGGTGCAGGGCCTGAAGACCGGCGAAGCGCTGCTGCAGGATTGATTGCATGGCTGATCCCTCAGTGTTGGGTTGCGGTTATTCGTCAGTTCTCGGGCCTCCTGCTGGTTGCCGTTGGGCGCAGGGGAGAGTGCTGACGGGTAAAGGCAGGCGTAAAAATGGCCGATCGGAACCTGGCTTTCGATTGCGTCCCGAAACCTTCCTACGTGACGCATTGCCGCGACCCGCTACTGGCGTCGGTCAACGGTTATCTCAAGTTGTTGCTCCGGTCGCGGCTCGGCCCACCAGATAACTGTTCTTGGCGTTTTACGCTGCACGCCCGGGTCAGTTGCCAACCCTCTAAACCGTTCAGGCCGGTTCATCGCTGCCTTCCATCTGGCCGGTTGCTATCCGGCGATAGATTCAGTTAACCATCGGTATATTAATGCGTCAATACCGATGGTTAATTTATTTTCGGAGAGAATGACTTATGCTTTGCTTAATAGCTGTATATATGTACAGCGCAAGGAGAGTGGCGTGAGCAAAAAACAAAATCAGAAGCAGCAAATCCCGGAGCAAATGACGGGGCTTGAGAGACTGGGTCTTAGAGTGTCCGCAATGATCGGCTCACCCGTGGCTCAGATTCAGCGCTGGGTGACGATCCATCGCTTGGACACTGACGGTGGCCGAGAATGGGAAGAGGTGATGGAGGTACTGGCGGAAACGGATGGTATCGAGATGACGTTCAATGACGACGGCACAGTGACACTGAGGTGGGAGAGGGCGACAGACGACGATCGGGTAATGGAAGTAAACGATCTGGACAAGATCGAGGAACCGGCGCCTTTCTGAAAGGTAAAAAAAGCCCGGCACTGGGCCGGGCATTTTGCTTTTACTTGATTCTAGAAGCGACTGGGTGGGCGCCAGGCAAGTGAGGCGGGATGATCTGAGTTTTTGCATTTCTAATCAATGTCATCGTGCAATCATCTTTTGCCGTGCTTGTTTGCCATGAGCTTGAGGCAGCAGCTGATGTTTGAGTCAGATAATTGACGTAGGTAGCAGTGCTCTGCGCTAAAAGGTTCATCGAGCGTGTCTCCACCCTTCAAAATTTCTCTGGTCTTGGATAGGAATTATCTGTGGCGGAACGCCTGGTTGGTCAATTCTAAACAATACGCCTTCCGACGAAAAGTAATGCGATCCGCCAGCCAAGCTTTCAACGAGTCCGCGCCTGTAGCTATACGGTGCCACTTGATTTCCTCCCAAGACCGCATTCAAATCCATGGGTTGAGAAATCTGAAGCTCGTTGTGTATATCGGTATAGATTGCGTTAATCAAAGTGTAAAGGTCCGCCGATGGCTTCTCGATGTTTAACCCCAACTCGTTTTTGGCTTCTCGTCGGTTGATTGTGTAGTCGTGACTGCCCGAATCACTACATAGGAAGCTGATAACCTTCTGAATTTGAGCTTCTTCCTGCAATTGTCCCTTAATCAGTTTTCGCGCAAGCATCTGAATCTGAGTTCTGCTTCGGTAAACCTCGCCAAGCACCAGTGGGTGGACGTGTTCGCTGAGCTTGAGCAAGATTTCTGTAAGGTTCGCTTCGTTGTTTATACCTATTTCTTCTTTCGCCAGCTCAAAATAGCCTTTTATTGCTTCAACACTGACCGGCAATCGCACCCCAATGGGTGCACCTTCAATTTGCGGGTTGAGTGGCGTATTAACGCTTGGGTCGATTGGGCCCAGCGTAGCCTGCTTGGTCATGACAATCGTTTTTGCGCCAAGAGACATCAAAGTTCCAGCGCTATGGCATTTTGAAGGAACGATGATTTCTAGCTCGTCACAAAACTGATTTAGTAGGTTTACGATATTCCATGCCGCTAGCGTGCTTCCTCCACGGGTGTAGAGGAACAGCGTAATTTTTTCAGTTACACCAATTTCGTCAAGATGGCTGACGAAGAGATCTACCGCATCCGCTGCAATTTGCGTCTCCAGACCAGGTCGATCACTTGTAATGAAAGATATTACCTTCGAGCTCCGAGCCGCTTCTAGCTCTGCGAAAAGCTGTTTCCTTTGTTCGAACATGCCAGATAACTCCTGTACAAACCCTTTTTATTGTTGACTCGCCTTTCGCGAGGGCTGTGCCATTTTCGTCTTAAAGCTTCTGCGCATTCCAAACCAGCAAAACCTTCGCATGGATGCTTACATCATCGATACGTGCAGTCTGGTTCTCGTAATGTTTATTGTCGGAGATCATCCGAAGGTGTTCGTCATCGACCATCTGCAGGCGTTTGATGTAGAGCAGTCCATGCCAGGTGAGCACGTATACGCCATCCCCGACAAACTCGTTCACGCAGCGGTCAACAATCACCGGATCCTTGTCGTTGATCGTTCCTTCCATGCTCTGGCCCCAGCCAGTGATCATCGCCAGCGCTGCAGCCGACGTGTAGGTCACACCTTTCTCGCGCAGCACATCCTCTCTCACAACGAGGTTTCGAATTGCTTCGTTGTAGTCGGCAGGCAACTGGCCGTGCCCCATCGCTCCACGCACGTCGTACTGAGGAATTAAAATCTCATCAGGCTTCGCTCGAAGCCCGGAGAAATCCGCAGGAACGACATTGTTCGCCCGCTCATCAGCAAGCCCTTCGGCTACAGCATCAGCAATCTTCTTTTGCGCCGCTTCATCCAACCCTTTACCAGCGTGTTTGCGGATCATCTCAAGAACCTTTAGCGCAGCACCCGTACCTCCAGCAGAGGGTTTGGCGTTGCTAGCCATCGACCGAATCTCGTCTGCGAGCCTAGGGCTGAAGGCTTCGATTGGCTCGTTGAGCATTCTGGACAATACAGAAGCGAACTGCGCATTCAGGGGGTTGATCCCTTTGAAATAAAGATTCACGGCGGCAGGAGTCATTCCGGCGGCATCCGCGATTTTCTTTTGGCTCAGCTTTAGCTCGTTCTTTTTGGACAAGAACAGGGCGTGAGCTGATTCACACTCGGCCATGCGATCTGGGGGAAGGATTCGTTTTTTCGTCATCGCGAGAATGTAAACCAATGGTTAAAAATAAGAAGAAACCATCGGTATTGATTAAAAATTAACAGATGGTTAACATTGTCTCATCTACAACAGAGGCACGACTATGAATGAGACTTCCCTCGACAAGTTCGTGGCTGACAAAGGGCAGTCCGAAGCCGCACGGCTACTCCGAGTTACTGCCCCAGCCATCCATAAAGCCTTATCCGCAAAACGGGACATCCGTGTGCTTGAGCTCCCAGATGGGAGCTACCAAGCAAATGAGCAGCGCCCGTTTCCGTCCCAAAAATCTGCTGCATAAGTCATCCCTGTCGCTGATCTGTTGAACGAATGCTCGTCGAGCAGCGTCAGCGGTGCCACGGAAACAAAATTGAGGTTTTACGAATGGAAGATTTCTTGAGGGCTTGCCACGCCACCGTCAAGGAAAGCGGGGCAGAGGGGTTGGCGGGGAAAATGTGCATGGCACATGTGAGCCTGCTTCAGCGCTCGAACCCGGACAACGCGGCGCATCACCTGACGATTGAGCACCTTTTCGGGATTCTGCTGCACACCGGTGACATGCGTCCGTTGATCGCTCTCGCTGATCAATTCGGTTTTGACCTGGTGGCTCGCGAGAAGCCAGTCGCCAAGCCATTGATGGTCGCGCTGGGTCACTTGTCAGCCGAGTGTGGCGACGTTGGGCGATTGATCTTCGACGCGGCTGCTGACAACCACATCAGCCAGCACGAAAAAGCCCAGGGAGAGAAAGCAATCCTTGAAGCAATCGACGCGCTGCAGGTTCTGCGCGAATCGCTAAAGGCTGCCTGAATTCTAGTCTTAAGAGAGGTGAGCGATGGACCAGAAAAGCAACGCGAATGCGCCATCGGTACGAGAAGCGGTTCGCAAGATTAATGGGTTCAAAAGGTTGATTTGCGCTCAAGAGGCGTTTTCCCGGGGCGGCGAAGGGGGGCTTGTCCGCATTGAGGCGATGACCCCGGTTATGGATGCCATCGACCAATACGCCGCTCTGTTTCCAGCAGTTGAAATTGAGCGTTAGCCCTACTGGCTACCGTCGTAGAAATCCCGAAGTTTCAGGTATTGCTTGGTGATCGCTTGGACAAATTCATATGTCTTTTCAGCTGCTTCAACAGGGTCACTCGGGAACGTGAGTTTACCGCTGCTGATCATTGCTACCGCCATCTGCTGAGCTGCGGCGTAAGGGTCATCAATTGGGTTCAGCACTCCTGCCAGCGGCGTAGGCCATCCGCTGTTCTCCGGTAAATCCGCTACTTGATTGTTCCTGATTTTCATATGTCCGGCCTCCAAGGCCTTTTCGTTGGGAAGCAGAAAGCTACCACGGATGCGCCGGACACCTAAACGCCTGAATCACAGGCACAAAAAAGCCGACGGAGAAGGTCGGCTGATCTGCAAAACTAGAGAGCCCCGATTATGCAGAGCCAACTCGATTCAAGCAATACCTTGAACTATGTCCCGACACTATTGGGGCAATCACGAAACGTGTCACGACTCGATGTCACGGTTGAATCTGAGACTGGAGATCAGCAGTGAGCACCATAATCATGAGCTTGTGCTGGCCGCTTCAAGGTATGAGCGGGCCGCAAAAGGCTGTGCTGATCTCGTTGGCGGACAACGCCAACGATGAGGGCGTTTGCTGGCCATCTGTAGCCCGCATTTCGGAACGCACCTGCCTTTCCGAAAGGACGGTCCAAACTGCAATCAAATGGCTGGGCCAGGCAGGGCTTTTGTCTGTTCGAGAGCGGATGGGCCGCTCGACGATGTACACCTTAACCCCGGCAGCTTACGCACCCCCGCAAGAGTCGCACCCCGCAGCAGATGCACCAC
>NZ_JAGYGJ010000019.1:0-106797 GCF_019947405.1 Pseudomonas sp. GL-B-26
ACTATCCCCGCCACCGCATTCAGCAACGTCGGCACGACAAACCCGGCACCGCCCGCCCCTGCGCTGACGCTCTCAATCCAGTGATGAACCACCGGCACGCCGTGGGTGAGAATTCCGCCACCCACCAGGAACATCGCCGCCGTGCCGATCACCGACAGGCTTTTCATCATGTACGGAGCAGCACGCAGGATCCCGCCGCCGATGCTCTTGGCCATCTGTCCAGGCTTCTGAGTCAGCCACAAGCCGAGGTCGTCGAGTTTGACGATGCCAGCCACCAGGCCATACACGCCGATGGTCATGACGATGGCAATGCCCGAGAGGACGATGACTTGCTGGGTCAGCGGAGCATCTGCCACGGTGCCGAGAGTGATGGCGATGATTTCCGCCGAAAGAATGAAGTCAGTGCGGATGGCGCCTTTGATCTTGTCCTGCTCGAACGCCACCAGATCGACCGCCGGATCAGCCACGGCCTCGACCAGCTCTGCATGCTCGGCCTGGTCTTCAGCCTTGCTGTGCAGGAATTTATGGGCCAGTTTTTCGAAACCTTCAAAACACAGGTACGCGCCACCGATCATCAACAACGGTGTGACCAGCCAGGGAATGAACGCGCTGATGGCCAACGCCGAGGGCACCAAAATCAGCTTGTTGAGAAACGACCCTTTGGCCACCGCCCACACCACCGGGATTTCCCGCTCGGCACGCACACCGGAAACCTGTTGGGCATTGAGCGCCAGATCGTCGCCGAGCACGCCGGCAGTCTTCTTGGCGGCCATTTTGGTCATCAACGCCACATCGTCGAGTACCGCGGCAATGTCGTCGATCAGCAACAGCAAACTGCTTCCTGCCATGAATCAGGTTTCCTTCTTGAATGAATGCCGCGCAGCATAGCGCGGCCAGGGACCGCACGGGGCATTCTTGAGCGCCGCGCGAGGCCGGTGCTACCATGCGCAACCGCCAGAACAGGCAAGGAACCCCCTGGTTTATGAGCACTATCCGCGAGCGCAACAAAGAACTGATCCTGCGTGCCGCCAGTGAAGAATTTGCCGACAAGGGCTTCGCTGCGACCAAAACCAGTGACATCGCAGCCAAGGCGGGATTGCCCAAGCCCAACGTCTACTACTACTTCAAATCCAAGGAAAACCTCTACCGCGAGGTCCTGGAAAGCATCATCGAACCAATTCTGCAGGCCTCGACACCGTTCAACGCCGACGGCGTGCCCAGTGAAGTGCTGAGCGGCTACATCCGCTCGAAAATCCGCATCTCCCGCGACCTGCCCTTCGCCTCCAAGGTGTTCGCCAGCGAAATCATGCACGGCGCCCCGCACCTGAGTGCCGATCTGGTTGAACGGCTCAACGGCCAGGCCAAGCACAACATCGACTGCATCCAGACCTGGATCGACCGCGGCCAGATTGCCCCGATCGACCCCAACCACCTGATGTTCAGCATCTGGGCCGCGACCCAGACCTATGCCGACTTCGACTGGCAGATTTCCGCGGTGACCGGAAAGGCCAAGCTCGATGAGGCCGACTATGAAGCGGCGGCGCAGACGATTATCCGGTTGGTGCTTAAAGGGTGTGAGCCTGATCGATAGACCGCGGCGCCCCCATCGCCAGCAGGCTGGCTCCCACAGTGGATCTCTGACACTCAGATAATCCACCTGTGGGAGCCAGCCTGCTGGCGATGGGGACGACTCGGTTTTTGGATCAAACCCAAATCGCATCCCACAGCGGATAGTCGCCAAGCCGCTCGACCAACCCGGTCCGCAACGGGTTAGCCACAACATACCGGGCAACCTTTACCAAGTCCTCTTCACGACGCAGCGCTCGATCATGAAAACCTCGCTGCCAAAGACTGGCCCTACGGCCGCCAGACAGATTCACTGCCTTGCTACTCAACGACTTGGTCCTTTGCATCAGTCCGCACAGCGACCCCCGCTGCAATTCGATCAGCCAATGAAAATGATCCGGCATGACGACCCAGGCCAGTGAGTTTGCATAACCTTGGTCCTGCGCAGCGCGAAATTGCGAGACGACTAATCTGCCCAAGGTGAAGTCCTTGAAAACAGGTTCTCGGTCGAGTGTGTTTGTCGTTAAGAGATAGATGCGGTTTTGCTCGGCACAGCGGCCGATGCGCAGACGGTTTGAAGCTGGTAAATCCGGCATTCCATTGCCCTTTTCCTAATGAAATCAAAAAGAGCCTAGTCTTGTGATGACTAAAAGGCGGGGGCAGACTTTTGGCAGGATGTGTCTGGTAGAGCACCATCGCCAGCAGGCTGGCTCCCACAGTGGATCTCTGACACTCAGATAATTCACCTGTGGGAGCCAGCCTGCTGGCGATAGCGGTAGATCAATCACCCATTAATCAAGCAGTCACCCCAGCATCCGCCGTCAACCCCAGCGCCTCAATCGCGTTGATCGCACATTGCTCATCAACATCGGAAAGATCACCGCTGATACCAACAGCCCCCAGCACATTCCCGTCCTGATCCCGAATCAATACACCGCCCGGTGCCGGCACAACGCTGCCCTGCCCCAGACTGTTCAAAGCGGCGATAAACGCCGGTCGTTGTTGTGCGTCCAGCGCCAGCAGGCGTGAGCCTTTGCCCAGGGCGATGGCGCCCCAGGCTTTGCCGATGGCGATCTGCGGGCGCAGCAGGCTGGCGCCGTCTTCACGTTGCAGGGTGACCAAGTGCCCACCCGCATCCAGTACTGCGATGGTCAATGGAGCCGCCGAGATTGCACGCCCTGCGGAGATAGCCTGATTGGTCAGGTTGACTGCGACTTTCAAGGTTAAAGCGCTCATGGTGCCGTCCTCATTTTGTTATAGGGAAAGCTGCTGGACTGCGTTTTGTTCAGAAGTCCGATGCAACAAATAGAACACAATGAGTTATTTTTTTGTATACAATAATTTTCGAAAAGCGCCACATGCGACGAAAAGCCACAGTAGATTAGGCTTCCGACGAATGAAACGGCCGCTTGAGAAAATGGATTGACCTGCGCCGTCCGCCGTGAATACACTCTGCGCAAAGCCACTTGTATACAATTACAAAACGTAAGAGGCACAAAACCATGAGCAAAATGAGAGCAATCGAAGCCGCCGTTCTGGTGATGCGCCGCGAAGGGGTTGATACCGCTTTTGGCATCCCCGGCGCCGCGATCAACCCGCTGTACTCCGCCTTGCAGAAGGTCGGTGGCATCGATCACGTCCTTGCTCGCCACGTTGAAGGCGCCTCGCACATGGCCGAGGGCTACACCCGCACCAAGGCCGGCAACATCGGCGTGTGCATCGGCACTTCCGGCCCGGCCGGTACCGACATGGTCACCGGGCTCTACAGCGCCTCGGCCGACTCGATCCCGATTCTTTGCATTACCGGCCAGGCACCCCGCGCCCGTATGCACAAGGAAGACTTCCAGGCTGTCGACATCACCTCGATCGTCAAGCCAGTGACCAAGTGGGCAACCACCGTCATGGAACCGGGCCAGGTGCCTTACGCGTTCCAGAAAGCCTTCTACGAAATGCGCTCCGGCCGTCCAGGCCCGGTGCTGATCGATCTGCCGTTCGACGTGCAGATGGCTGAAATCGAATTCGACATCGACGCCTACGAACCACTGCCGCTGGCCAAGCCAACCGCTAACCGCGTGCAAATCGAGAAGGCGCTGGCCATGCTCGATCAGGCCGAGCGTCCGTTGCTGGTGGCCGGTGGTGGCATCATCAATGCCGACGCCAGCGAGTTGCTGGTGGAATTCGCCGAGCTGACCGGTATTCCGGTGGTCCCGACCCTGATGGGCTGGGGCACCATTCCGGACGATCACCCGTTGATGGTCGGCATGGTCGGTCTGCAAACCTCGCACCGCTACGGCAACGCCACGATGCTCAAATCCGACCTGGTGCTGGGTGTCGGTAACCGTTGGGCCAACCGTCACACCGGTTCGATCGACGTTTACACCGAAGGCCGCAAGTTCATTCACGTTGACATCGAACCGACCCAGATCGGCCGCGTGTTCACCCCGGACCTGGGCATCGTTTCCGACGCCGCTGCCGCGTTGACCGTGTTCATCGAAGTCGCTCGCGAATGGCAAGCCGCCGGCAAGCTGAAAAACCGCAGTGCCTGGCTGCAAGACTGCCAGCAGCGCAAATCCAGCCTGCAGCGCAAGACTCACTTCGACAACGTGCCGGTCAAGCCGCAACGCGTTTACGAAGAAATGAACCAGGTGTTCGGCAAAGACACGTGCTACGTCAGCACCATCGGTCTGTCGCAGATTGCCGGCGCGCAGTTCCTGCACGTCTACAAACCGCGTCACTGGATCAACTGCGGTCAGGCAGGTCCTCTGGGCTGGACCATTCCGGCAGCGCTGGGCGTGGTCAAGGCTGATCCGACCCGTAAAGTTGTGGCGCTGTCGGGCGACTATGACTTCCAGTTCATGATCGAAGAATTGGCGGTGGGCGCGCAGTTCAAGCTGCCGTACATCCACGTGGTAGTGAACAACTCGTACCTGGGGCTGATTCGTCAGGCTCAGCGCGGTTTCGACATGGACTACTGCGTGCAGCTGTCCTTCGACAACCTGAACGCTCCGGAACTCAACGGTTACGGTGTCGACCACGTTGCGGTCGCCGAAGGCCTGGGCTGCAAGGCGCTGCGTGTGTTCGAACCGAGCCAGATCCAGCCTGCCCTGCGCAGGGCTCAGGAGCTGATCGAAGAGTTCAAGGTGCCGGTCATCGTCGAGATTATTCTGGAGCGTGTGACCAACATTTCCATGGGCACCGAGATCAACGCCGTCAACGAATTCGAAGACCTGGCGCTGGTCGGCAACGACGCGCCAACCGCGATTTCGTTGCTGGATTGATTTGGCTTTTAGCTCCCTCTCCCCTCCGGGGAGAGGGCTGGGGTGAGGGGCAGTTTTGTGCCGTTCGCAGGATCTGGATCACACTCTTGATCCACCCCTCACCCTAACCCTCTCCCCCTGGAGAGGGGACTGATCGCGTTTAGCCGGGCCATCTGTATTTAATCTGCACGAGGAGACCACCATGCCGCGTTTCGCAGCCAACCTGTCCATGCTGTTCACCGAGCAGGATTTTCTTGCCCGTTTTGAAGCTGCCGCCAAGGCCGGCTTCAGTGGTGTCGAATACCTGTTCCCTTACGATTTCAGCTCCGCCGAGATCAAAGCCAAGCTCGATGCCAATGGCTTGACCCAAGTGCTGTTCAACCTGCCGGCCGGTGACTGGGCCAAGGGCGAGCGCGGTATCGCGTGCCTGCCGGATCGGGTTGAAGAGTTCCGTGCCGGTGTCGACCTGGCCATCGCTTACGCGCAAGTGCTGGGCAATACCCAGGTCAACTGCCTGGCCGGTATTCGTCCACAAGGCATCGACGATGCCACCGTGGAAAAAACCTTCGTCGCCAACCTCAAGTACGCCGCCGACAAGCTGCAAGCGGCGGGCATCAAACTGGTGATGGAAGCGATCAACACCCGCGACATCCCGGGTTTCTACCTGAACAACACCGCGCAAGCCCTGTCGATTCGCGAACAGGTCGGCAGCGCCAACCTGTTCCTGCAATACGACATCTACCACATGCAAATCATGGAGGGCGACCTGGCCCGCACCATGGCCGCGCACCTGGGCGAGATCAACCACATCCAGTTGGCCGATAACCCTGGGCGCAACGAACCGGGCACCGGTGAAATCAACTACCGCTTCCTGTTCGAACACCTGGACCGCATCGGTTATCAGGGTTGGGTTGGCTGCGAATACAAGCCGCTGACTACCACTGAAGCAGGTCTGGGCTGGTTGAAAACCCATAACGCAATCTGAAATTGAAGTGGCCCTTGTGGCGAGGGGATTTATCCCCGTTCGGCTGCGCAGCAGTCGTAAAACCTGGGGCCGCTTCGCTGCCCAACGGGGATAAATCCCCTCGCCACAAAAGCTCACCGACTCAGGGTCGGGAGCAACACAAAAACAAGAGGAATTTCTCATGGCTAAAATCGGATTTATCGGCACCGGCATCATGGGCCACCCAATGGCGTTGAACCTGCAGAAAGCCGGTCACAGCCTGTTCCTGTCGGCGCACCACGACCCTGCACCTGCTGACCTGATTGCCGGTGGCGCCGTCGCCCTGGCCAACCCGAAAGAAGTCGCGCAAGAAGCCGAATTCATCATCGTCATGGTGCCGGATACCCCACAGGTCGAAGACGTGCTGTTCCGCACCGACGGTATTGCGGCCGGTGTTGGCAAAGGCAAAGTCGTGATCGACATGAGCTCGATCTCGCCAACCGCCACCAAAGCCTTCGCTGCCAAAATCAACGAAAAAGGCGCTCAGTACCTCGACGCGCCAGTGTCCGGCGGTGAAGTCGGCGCCAAGGCCGCGACCCTGAGCATCATGGTCGGCGGCGATGCCGATGCCTTCGAACGCGTTCTGCCACTGTTCCAGGCGATGGGCAAGAACATCACCCTGGTCGGCGGCAACGGCGACGGTCAAACCGCGAAAGTGGCGAACCAGATCATCGTGGCGCTGAACATCCAGGCCGTGGCTGAAGCCCTGCTGTTCGCTTCGAAAAACGGTGCCGATCCAGCCAAGGTCCGTGAAGCACTGATGGGCGGTTTCGCATCCTCGAAGATCCTCGAAGTGCACGGCGAGCGCATGATCAAAGGCACTTTCGATCCAGGCTTCCGCATCAGCCTGCACCAGAAGGACCTGAACCTGGCCCTGGCCGGCGCACGCGAGCTGGGCATCAACCTGCCGAATACCGCCAACACCCAGCAAGTGTTCAGCACCTGCGCGGCCATCGGCGGCAGCAACTGGGACCACTCGGCGCTGATCAAGGGCCTGGAACACATGGCGAATTTCTCGATTCGCGATAAGTAAGCAGCCCCGCACAAAACCTTGTGGGAGCGGGCTTGCTCGCGAAAGCGGTGTGTCAGTCAACATCTCTGTTGAATGTGAAGCCGCCTTCGCGAGCAAGCCCGCTCCCACAAGGAACCGAGTCGCCCTCCAAATAACAAGAAATCCGGGAGCCCGCCATGTCGGTCAATCCGCAACAATTGCTGCGCGAGCTGTTTGCCACAGCCATCGACGCGGCCCATCCGCAGCAAGTCCTCGAAGCCCATTTGCCCAAAGACCGCAGCGGTCGGGTGATCGTCATCGGCGCCGGCAAAGCCGCCGCGGCCATGGCCCAAGTGGTGGAGCGTTGCTGGCAGGGTGAAGTATCAGGTTTAGTGGTGACGCGTTACGGTCACGGCGCCCCGTGTGAAAAAATCGAAGTGGTTGAAGCCGCTCACCCGGTACCTGACGCTGCCGGTCTGGAGGTCGCCAAACGCGTGTTGGAACTGGTCAGCAATCTGACCGAAGACGACCGCGTGATCTTCCTGCTCTCGGGCGGTGGCTCTGCCCTGCTGGCGTTGCCCGCGGCCGGCATCACCCTGGCCGACAAGCAGTCGATCAACAAAGCCCTGCTCAAATCCGGCGCCACCATCGGCGAGATGAACTGCGTGCGCAAGCACCTCTCGGCGATCAAGGGCGGCCGTCTCGGCAAAGCCTGCTGGCCTGCCACTGTTTATACCTATGCGATTTCCGATGTACCGGGCGACCTCGCCACGGTCATCGCCTCCGGCCCCACCGTGGCCGACCCGAGCACCTCCGCCGAAGCGCTGGCGATCCTCAAGCGCTACGCCATCGAAGTCCCGATCTCGGTGCGCAACTGGCTGCAAAGCCCAGAATCGGAGACGGTCAAACCCGGCGACCTGAGCCTGGCGCGCAGTCATTTCCAACTGATCGCTCGTCCACAACAGTCGCTTGAAGCCGCTGCGGTGAAAGCACGTCAGGCCGGTTTCAGTCCGCTGATCCTCGGCGACCTGGAAGGCGAATCCCGCGAAGTGGCCAAGGTTCACGCCGGTATCGCCCGTCAGGTCGTGCTGCACGGTCAGCCACTGGCGGCGCCCTGCGTAATCCTCTCGGGCGGTGAAACCACCGTCACCGTACGCGGCAATGGCCGTGGCGGACGCAATGCCGAGTTCCTGCTGAGCCTGACCGACAGCCTCAAGGGCCTGCCCGGCGTCTACGCGCTGGCCGGCGACACCGACGGCATCGACGGCTCCGAAGACAACGCCGGCGCAATCATGACCCCGGACAGCTACGCCCGCGCCGCCGCCCTCGGTCTGAGCGCCAGCGACGAGTTGGACAACAACAATGGCTACGGATATTTCGAGGCGCTGGACGCGCTGATCGTCACTGAGCCGACCCGCACCAACGTCAACGACTTCCGTGCCATCCTGATTCTCGAGAGCCCTAAAAATGACGCCTGACAAGAAGGTTAAAATCCTCGCCACCCTCGGTCCTGCCACTAACGGGATCGACGACATCCGTGAGCTGGTGCAGGCCGGGGTCAACATCTTTCGCCTGAACTTCAGCCATGGCGATCACGCCGACCACGCTCAGCGCTATCAGTGGATTCGTGAAGTCGAGCGCCAGCTGAATTATCCCTTGGGCATTCTGATGGACCTGCAAGGCCCGAAACTGCGGGTCGGCAAGTTCGCCGAGGGCAAGGTGCAACTGCATCGCGGTCAGGCCTTGCGCCTGGACCTTGACCCGACGCCGGGCGATGAGCGCCGGGTCAACCTGCCTCACCCGGAAATCATCGCCGCACTCGAGCCGGGCATGGACCTGCTGCTGGACGACGGCAAGCTGCGTCTGCGCGTGGTCACCAAGTACTCCGACGCCATCGACACCACCGTGCTCAATGGCGGCGAGCTGTCGGACCGCAAAGGTGTGAACGTGCCGCAAGCGGTGCTCGACCTGAGCCCGCTGACCGCCAAGGACCGTCGTGATTTGAGCTTCGGTCTGGAGCTGGGTGTGGACTGGGTCGCGCTGTCGTTTGTGCAGCGTCCGGAAGACATCCGCGAGGCCCGCGAACTGATCGGCGACAAAGCGTTTTTGATGGCCAAGATCGAGAAGCCATCGGCCGTGACGCAACTGCGCGAGATCGCTGAATTGAGCGACGCGATCATGGTTGCTCGCGGTGACCTGGGCGTGGAAGTGCCGGCCGAAAGCGTGCCGCAGATTCAGAAAAACATCATCACCATTTGCCGTCAGCTCGGCAAACCGGTGGTGGTGGCGACCCAGATGCTGGAGTCGATGCGCTTCTCCCCGGCCCCTACCCGCGCCGAGGTGACCGATGTTGCCAACGCCGTGGCCGAAGGTGCGGATGCGGTGATGTTGTCGGCGGAAACTGCCTCTGGCGAGTACCCGCTGGAAGCTGTGCAGATGATGAGCAAGATCATTCGTCAGGTGGAAAATGGTCCGGACTATCAGGCGCAACTGGACGTGAGCCGGCCGAAGGCTGAGGCGACTGTTTCTGATGCGATCAGCTGCGCGATTCGTCGCATCAGCAATGTGCTGCCGGTGGCGGTGCTGGTGAATTACAGCGAGTCCGGCACCTCGAGTTTGCGTGCGGCGCGGGAACGGCCGACGGTGCCGATCCTCAACCTGACACCGAACCTGCAAACCGCTCGCCGATTGACGGTGGCGTGGGGCGTGCACTCGGTGGTCAATGACCGCCTGCGTCAGGTGGATGAAGTGTGCTCGACGGCGCTGGAGATTGCCCAGGCGCAGGGCATGGCCAAGCGTGGCGACACGTTATTGATCACGGCGGGTGTGCCGTTTGGGCAGCCGGGGTCGACTAACTCCTTGCGTATCGAGACGTTGATTTAGCGCCTGCACCGGCCTCTTCGCGAGCAAGTCGAATCGTCGCACCGCCGCTCCCACATTTAATCTGTGATCGACACAAAACTAATGTGGGAGCGGGCTTGCTCGCGAAACAGGCAACTCGGTCCCCCTGACACACCACAGACTTCATCATGCCTGCCAACCACTTCAACACCCACTGCCCCGACTGGGCGACTGCCCTGCTCAACGGTTTCAGTCAGATCTTTCTCCAGCGTCATCCGCTGTGCGGTCTGCTGTGCCTGTTGGCCATTCTTTTCACCGCGCCTGCCCTGCTCGGCGGTGCACTGCTGGGCGGTGTCGCCGGGTTACTCACCGCGCAACGACGCGGCTACGCCAAGGCCGATCGACAGGCCGGGCTCTTCAGTTACAACGGTGTCTTACTCGGCTTACTGCTGAGCCTCTACTTCCCCTGGTCAGCGATGTTGCCGCCGCTGATCATTGCCGCGGGCGGCCTGAGCGCGATGTTCACTCAACAGTGGCTCAAACGCGTCCGGGTCAGCCAATTCTTACCTGCCTATACGGCGCCCTTCGTGGGGCTGGGCTGGTTGCTGCTGTGCTTCGCCACGCCCTCGACAAATCCACACTTGATCGAAATCAACACACTGAACATGCTCGCCGCACCACTGAAAGGCCTCGGCCAGGTGATGTTCCTCGGTCATCCGCTGGCCGGCGGGCTGATTGCCGTGGGATTGCTGATCGCTGATCGCCGCGCATTCTGCTGGGCGTTGTTGGCGTCAGTCGCGGGCATGGGCTGGAGCATGCTGCATCACGACTTCTATACCGCATTGATCGGCCTCGGTGGCTATAACGCCGTACTCGCCGCCCTCACCTTCAGCTCGCAGCGCCAGAAGCCTTGGCTGCCGCTCATCGGTATTGCATCAGCGCTGTTGCTGACGCCGGTGTTTGCCGCCATCGGTCTGCCAACGCTGACCGCGCCGTTCATTCTCTCCTGCTGGCTGATCCGTACGATTGTTCAAATGCTCGGCAAGACCACTGTCGCCCGTACGCCTTGCACTCTGGAGGAGAATCAACCTAGGCTGCGCTGATCATTGGTTCAGGCGGTATCCATGGACAGCAGCAAAAACTGGCGTGAAGAGCTTTACGTCATGGTTTTCCAGAGCGACACCAAGGCCGGTCGGCGCTTCGACGGCATCCTGCTATTGATCATCCTCGCCAGCATTGTGATCGTGATGCTCGACAGCATCGACGCGGTTCACCAGAACTACGCCAACGTACTGGCGTACATCGAGTGGGGCTTCACCGTCATCTTCGCCATCGAATACGGCCTGCGGCTGTACTGCTCACCCAAGCCGTTGCGCTATGCGTTCAGCTTTTATGGACTGGTGGATTTGCTGGCGATCGTGCCCGGCATTCTTGCTCTGTATTACGCCGATGCGCAGTACCTGCTGATTATCCGGATCATTCGGATGCTGCGGATCTTCCGCGTACTCAAGCTCAGCCCGTACCTCAAGCAAGCCAACTATCTGATGTCCGCATTGCGCGGCAGCAAGCAGAAGATCGTGGTGTTTCTGCTCAGCGTCTGCACCTTGGTGACGGTCTTTGGCACCTTGATGTACGTGATCGAAGGCCCGGAGCACGGCTTTACCAGCATTCCCAAAGGGATCTATTGGGCTATCGTCACGCTGACCACCGTGGGCTTCGGCGACATCGTGCCGAAGACGCCGCTGGGTCAGGTGATTTCATCCTTGGTGATGATCACCGGTTACTCGATCATCGCCGTGCCGACGGGAATTTTCACCGCCGAACTGGCCAACGCGATGCGCGGCGAACAACTGCAACATGACTGCCCGGTGTGCAAGAAAAACAGCCACGAACATGGGGCGGCTTTCTGCTCACGGTGCGGTAATCAGCTATTCAAGAAAATGGAATAAGCAAAGTGCTTTTTAATCTTTAAAGGACTATGCGAGCCCCGTTATAGTCGCGGGCAAATTGCCTCTTTTAAATAAAAACTTTATGAACACTCTTTTTAAAACAAGGACTGCGCAGTGAAAAAACTCTTTGGCGCCTCACTTCTGGCCGCTGGCCTGGCTCTGGCCAGCGTGGCTCAGGCCGCACCGACCCTGCTTAACGTTTCCTACGACGTGATGCGCGATTTCTACAAGGACTACAACACTGCCTTCCAGAAACACTGGCAAGCCGAGCACAACGAAAACATCACCCTGCAGATGTCCTTCGGCGGCTCCAGCAAACAGGCGCGTTCGGTGATCGATGGCCTGCCGGCTGACGTCATCACCATGAACATGGCCACCGACATCAACGCCCTGGCGGACAACGGCAAACTGGTCCCGGATAACTGGGTCACCCGCCTGCCGAACAACAGTGCGCCGTTCACCTCGGCGACCGTGTTCATCGTCCGCAAAGGCAACCCGAAAGCCCTGAAAGACTGGCCCGACCTGCTCAAGGACGGCGTGCAGGTGATCGTGCCAAACCCGAAAACATCGGGTAACGGCCGCTACACCTACCTCTCGGCCTGGGGTTATGTGCTGAAAAACGGTGGTGACGAAAGCAAAGCCAAAGACTTCGTCGGCAAGCTGTTCAAACAAGCGCCGGTGCTGGATACCGGTGGCCGCGCAGCCACCACAACCTTCATGACCAACCAGATTGGTGATGTGCTGGTGACCTTCGAAAACGAAGCGGAGATGATTGCCCGTGAGTTTGGTCGTGATCAGTTCGAAGTCATTTACCCAAGCGTCTCCGCCGAAGCCGAGCCGCCAGTGTCGGTGGTCGACAAAACCGTCGATAAGAAAGGCACTCGCGCTGCTGCCGAGGAATACCTGAAGTACCTGTGGTCGCCGGAAGGTCAGGAGATTGCGGCGGCGAACTACCTGCGTCCGCGTGATCCGGCGGTGCTGGCCAAGTACACCGATCGTTTCCCGAAAGTGGATTTCCTGTCGGTAGAGAAGACCTTTGGTGACTGGCGAACTGTGCAGAAGACCCACTTCAATGATGGTGGGATCTTTGATCAGATTTACAGCGGTCAGTAACTCCTGAGCCCAATGAAAAAGGCGACCTGAGAAGGTCGCCTTTTTTGTGCCCGAACATCATGTTCGCTGAAGATCCCCTGTGGGAGCGGGCTTGCTCGCGAAAGGAGTGTGACAGTCAACATAGATGTTGAATGTTATGGCGCCTTCGCGAGCAAGCCCGCTCCCACAGGGGGCTATCACCCGCCATTACATCGGCGGTGTCACGCCGTCCTTGCCCGCCGCAATCGACTGAGCCGTCAGCGTCCCATCGGCACTCTGCGTCACAAACGTCACGATCTTCACCCCCACCTTCAGCAAGCTCCGATCCCCCGGCACCAGGTTCACGATCGGCACATCCTCCGGCACCAGAATCTTCTGCTGCCCGCCCTTGTAGTTGACGGTCAAGACCCGACCATTGCTAACCACCAGATCGCCCACGCTGCAATTGGTCATGCTACTGCCCTTCGCCAAATCAAATGGCCGATGACCGTCGCCGCTACCGGCCAGTTCCGGCGGGAAGACATGGACTTCCAGTGCCTTGAGCGTGCCGTCTTCCTGCGGTATGGCTGCCGAGCCGATGTAGCTGCCGGGTTTGATGTCTTCAATGTTGGCCAGAGTGACGGCGTGAACTTTGGTGTCTTTGCTCAGGTTGATGACCACGTTTTCACCACTGTTGACATGCACTTTCAGCGCGTCGGGACTGCCCCCTGTGATCTCGCCGCGAACGCCGATGCGCATGCCCGGCGCGTCAGCAGCCTGGGCAAGACCTGCCGTGAACAAGCCGATCAAGGTAACCACTGAAGCGCCGCGAATCAGGTGACGAAACATCGCATTCATGAAGTGCCTTCCGTTTTATGAAACGTGAATAGAGAACATAAGCACGCTATCGAACAGGATGTAAGTGAATGTATCATCGGACCTCGATATTTTGACGCAAGGTTCCTCGATGGACATCACACACGTCCGTCACTCATTCCGCAACGGAATGATTGCTATCACTCCAAACCCTCTTCTGCCCATTCCGATAGCTCTTTAGCCTGCGCGCATTCTCTTTTGCTCAGCGAGACCCGTTATGAACCCAGCGACCCAGGTGCCCCACGGCACCGCAACAATGACCCGAGGCATGGTGCTGCTATTTGCCTTCTGCTGCGGCGCCATCGTTGCCAACATTTACTACGCCCAACCGATCATCGGCCTGATCGCACCCGACATAGGCCTCACCAGCACCATGGCCAGCCTGATCGTTTCACTGACCCAGATCGGTTACGCGTTGGGTCTGTTCTTCCTGGTGCCGCTGGGTGATCTGCTGGAAAACCGTCGTTTGATGATAATCACCACGGTGGTGGCGATTGCCAGTCTGCTGGGCGCTGCGTTCACCGATCAGCCAAATGTGTTTTTGCTGATCTCGTTGCTGGTGGGGTTCAGTTCGGTGTCGGTGCAAATCCTGATTCCGCTGGCCGCGCATCTGGCACCGGAGGAGTCTCGCGGGCGTGTGGTCGGCGGGATCATGGGCGGTTTGCTGCTGGGGATTCTGTTGGCGCGGCCGGTGTCCAGCGTGGTGGCTGACCACTTCGGCTGGCGTGCGATGTTTGTGATTGCAGCGGTGTTGATGGCGGCGATCAGCATGGTGTTGGCGCTGACGATTCCCAAGCGCCAGCCTGATCACAGTGCTTCTTATGGTCAGTTGCTGGGGTCTCTGTGGACCCTGTTGCGTCAACAACCGGTGTTACGTCAGCGCGCGTTTTACCAGGGGTGCATGTTCGCCACGTTCAGCCTGTTCTGGACCGCCGTACCGCTGGAACTGGCGCGCAATCATGGCTTGTCGCAAACCCAGATCGCAATCTTCGCCCTGGTCGGGGCCATCGGCGCCATCGCGGCACCCATTGCCGGTCGACTGGCCGATGCCGGCCACACTCGCATTGCTTCACTGCTGGCCCTGCTGTTCGCCAGCCTGAGCTTCCTGCCCGCCTTCATCCACCCGGCCTACAGCGTCATCGGCCTCGCGGTCACCGGCGTGGTGCTCGACTTCTGCGTGCAGATGAACATGGTCCTCGGCCAACGCGCTGTCTACGCCCTCGACGCCAAAAGCCGCAGCCGCCTGAATGCGTTGTACATGACCAGCATCTTCATCGGCGGCGCGTTTGGTTCCTCGGTGGCCAGTGCGGTATATGAACACGGCGGCTGGTTGTGGATCGTGATTGTGGGTAGCGCGTTTCCGCTGTTGGCGTTGTTGCGGTTTTTGAGTGTTTCAGAGAAGCGTTTGTTGGCGACGGCATAGTCCACCAATAGCTTCGCGGGCAAGGGGTAGGCGCCCGCGAAGGCAATGGGCTTGATATCACTCAGTGCCGAACCAGGCCGCGGCATTCGCCCCAAGAATGAATACTTTCGCTCAGCCTGATCCGTTACCCCGAGGTCAACCCGGATTACACTCAGCGTCCTGAGCCTGACGCGATGCTGGATGCGATTCGCGGCTGAACCGATCAAATGCCGCCTGAGCCGCGACATGTTCTTTCAAGGAGTGTGTAATGACCCGACGTACCTTTCTAATCACCGGCGCTAGCAAAGGTATCGGCCGCGCGGTCGCCGAGCACCTGGACCGCGCGGGTCATCGTGTGGTCGGAATCGCCCGTTCGCCCGACCTGAGCTTTCCCGGCATTCTGTTTCCGCTGGATCTGAGCGACAGGGCACTGACTCAGGAAGTGCTGGCGGAGCTGGCCAGGACTTATGAGTTCGACGGGCTGGTGAACAACGTCGGCCTGGTGCGCCCGCAGGTGCTGGGGGAAATCGACCTCGACACGTTCGACGACGTGATGCGGGTCAACCTGCATTCGGCCTTGCAGGCTACTCAGGCACTGCTGCCGAATATGCGCGCCAAGGCCTGGGGTCGGGTAGTGAACATCTCCAGCCTGACTGTGCTGGGTATCACGCAGCGCACCGCCTACGCGGCGGCCAAAGCCGCGTTGATCAGCTTCACGCGATCCTGGGCGCTGGAACTGGCGCAAACCGGCGTGACGGTGAACGCCGTGGCCCCGGGCCCGACCGAAACCGAACTGTTTCGCACCAACAATCCACCGGGCAGCGAAGGTGAAGCGCGTTACCTGGCCGGCGTGCCGATGGGTCGGCTGGGGCAGCCGCAGGAGATCGCGGCGGCGATTGCGTTTTTGTTGTCTGAGCAGAGCGGATTCATCACCGGGCAAACCTTGTTTGTCGACGGTGGCGCATCTGTGGGCAAAGCAGCTTTCTGATAAACAACACCAATCAAATGTGGGAGCGGCGATGCGGCGATCCGACTTGCTCGCGAAGACGGACTGACATTCACCATTGATGTCGACTGATACACCGCTTTCGCGAGCAAGCCCGCTCCCACAATTCGATCTCCACAAGGACTCAAAATGGACCGCCTCGCCGCAATGGAAACCTTCGTCTACGTGGTGGAAACCGGTTCGTTTTCCGCCGCCGCCCGGCGCTTGAATATCGGCCAGCCCGCCGTCTCGAAAGCCATCGCGCATTTGGAGGCGCGCCTCGCGGTCAGGCTGCTGTTGCGCTCGACCCGAGGCCTGACGCCGACCGAGGCGGGCCTGGCCTTTTTCGAACGGTCCAAGCGTGCCATCGAAGAAGCGGACGAGGCCGACAACGCCGCTCGCGGTGCCGCCAGCGGCCTGACCGGCAACCTGCGCATCTGCGCCGCCGTGACCTTCGGCCGACTGCACATCGTTCCGCACCTGGGACCCTTTCTCGATCAGAACCCGGACCTGAACATCGATTTGATGCTGGACGATCGCAACGTCAATCTGGTGGAAGAAGGCGTCGACATCGCCCTGCGCATGGGCGCCTTGAGCGACTCCGGCCTCACCGCCCGCAAGATCGCCGAGTGTCGGCGCATGGTGCTGGGCACGCCCACCTATTTCGAAAAACATGGCGAGCCTACCTGCCCTGCCGATCTGAGCAAACACCATGCAATCGTCTACACCTTGGGTGGCGGAGCCGATTGGCAGTTCCGCAACGGGACAGATGATCAGTCAGTCATCATCAGCGGGCGAATCCGCGTCAACGCCGCCGAAGGTCTGCGTGCAGCCGTGCTCGCCCATCAAGGGCTGACCATGGCGTCCGAATGGATGTTTGCCCCGGAACTGGCCAACGGCGCGGTCAGGGAAGTGATGAAGGATTGGACATTGCCGAATCAGGACCTTTGGGCGGTGTTTCCCACGGGCAGAATGGCCAGTGCGAAGGCCCGGGCGTTTGTGGAGTATGTGCAGGGGTTGTTAGCGAAAGAGACCTGATGTTTCGATTAATTCGAATAGCCTGCCAACTTCGATTATTCAGAATATTGGAAACCGCCATGTCGCCTGTCATCCACCCGCCGATTACCTTGCCTATGGAGCGCGAAGTACAAGCTGCCATCGAGGGGCAGCGCGCCTTGGCGGCCTATCTTGCGACTCAATTCGAAACTCAGCACATCCAGATTTTCGACGAGCAGAATGAAGCTCATACCGTCGAACTGCCCACCTCAGCCCTCAGGTTGTTGGTCGACATTCTGGCTGAGCTAGCAGCAGGCAACGCCGTCAAAGTGGTCCCGGTTCACGCCGAATTGACCACCCAGGAAGCCGCCGACCTGCTTAACGTCTCACGCCCACACCTGATCAAGCTGCTTGAATCCGGCGAGTTGTCCTACCACAAAACCGGCAAGCACCGACGTGTGCGCTTTGCCGATTTGATGGACTATAAAAACCGGCGCGACACTGCCAGCGAGCAAGCAATGACGCTTCTCGCCGAGCAGGCACAAGCATTAAGGACAGGATACGAGTGAGGCACTCCTCTTTTACCGCTGTATATGACGCCTGTGTTCTGTACCCCGCACCCCAGAGCTACGCAATCAAGATCAAAAGATCGCAGGCTTCGCCAGCGCCTACCTTTACCGCATGCACCCGCCGGTCTCTGTCGTACACGATCCTGTAGGAGCTGGCGAAGCCTGCGATCTTTTCAGACGCCAAAAAGCAAAACGGCGATCCTTAGATCGCCGTTTTTGTTTACTGCCCGAATTGCCGTCCCAACCCGCCCGGCACGCCATGGATGTCTGTCTCTTCCCATGGCCCGTTCGGGCTGATCGACCGGCTCCAGCCGTTATCCCAGCGGTAGTACGTACGCTGGCGGTAGAAGGTGTTGGTCTGATCATCGAGTACGTACACGCCGAGCTTGGCGTCCCAATGGCTGTTGCCACCCGGTGGCGGCGCGAAGCTGGCGGAGGTGCGTGGCAACGGTTTGGCGGGCTTGGCCGGAATGCCCGGCTTGCCCGGTGTCGGTGTCGTGGACGGCGTCGGACGCGGCTGCGACGGCGGGATCGGTGGCAGCCGTTCAGGCTGCTGCGGTTGGACCACGCAAGCGCTTAACCCCAAAACCATACTGAGCAGGGTGATACGAGCGATGGCGGTCATAGTGGCGATTCCTGTCATTTGTCCGGGCTGTCGATGGTCAGTGTTTGCGGCGCAGTGGTGCTGCTGGCCAGAGGCTGGCTGCGACCGATCCATTCGCCGGCAGTGGGTTTGCCGGCGCGGGAGACGCGTGCAACCAGTTGGACTTCAGGGAAGTTCGACAGTTTCAACTGCGGCATCATTGCGTCGGCGTCGCCCAGTTCAACGGTCGCCGGCAAGTCGGCCACGGTCAGCCGTTTGGCGGCCAATGGCGCAGGAGGCCCTGCGGTGGCGCGGGCGAAAATGAATACGCTGTCGCCCGGCTGGACCTTGGCTTTCAGCTCTGGCGCCAGATCCACGCGCACCTTGAGCAGTGCCGCCACCTTGGCGGCGGGCGCCTGGGCCACCTTGCCGCCGCTGGCTTCGAGTTTCTCGGTGGCCCGAGTGATGCCGCCTTGCAGCGCGGCGCGGGAACTGTCCTCCGGTGGCAGTTGCACCAGCAGGCGATTCCAGTAGTCGATGGCGTCCTGATAACGCTGGCTTTCAAAGGCAGCAATACCGAGTAACCCAAGGCTGGTGACTTCTTTCGGATCGGCTTTCAGTGCTTCGTCGGTCAGGGCCTGAACCTTGTCCGACCACTTCTTGCCGTCGGCGAAGTACTGGGCCTGCGCCCATTGGCCCAACAGTTCCGGCTGACGACCGGCCAGGTTCACCGTGCGTTCGAAGATCTTCGCCGCATCGCCAGGACGATCCTGAGCCATGTACGTGCGACCGAGGAAATACAGGCCTTCAGCCGAATCCGGCTGAGCCGCGACTGCACGCTCCAGGCGGCGGGTCATCTCTTCCATCGACTGCGGCGCCTGGGAGAATTCGCGGGTCAGTTCGACCTTGTCGCTCGCCCCGAAATGCAGGTACAGACCGAGGCCCAACACCGGCACCAGAATCGCCGCCAGCAACGGCCACGGCTTGCCCAGGCGGGACACGCGCGGCGCCTCGACGCCTTCGGTGTCGGCGAGCAACTCACGGGCGGCTTCGGCGCGACCGGTGTCCATTTGCGCGGCGTCGAGAACGCCCTCTTCCTGCTGAGTCTGCAACTCAGCCACGCGTTCCTGATACAGCGCGACATTCAGGGCCGTACGATCCTCTTCAAGCTGGGCGCGGCGGCCACGCAGAACAGGGATCAGCAGAAAACTCAGGGCAACCAGAAGTAGCAGACCTGCAGCGAGCCAGAAATCAATCATTCTTGGTTTTATCCAACAGGTGGTCGAGGCGCTCACGCTCCTCGGCGGAAAGCTCATCCTTGGTGTCAGCGCGTTGCACGCGACGACGGCGGACGATCACGGCGATGATCACAAAACCGCCCAGCAACAGGCCGGCAGGGCCGAACCAGAGCACAGCAGTCTTGGCGTTCAGAGCGGGTTTGTAGCGGACGAAATCACCGTAGCGGTCGACCATGAAGTCGATGATTTGCTGGTTGTCCTTGCCCTCGCCGAGCATGCGAAAAATCTCTTTGCGCAGGTCGGCGGCGATCGGTGCGTTGGAATCGGCAATGTCCTGATTCTGGCACTTGGGGCAACGCAGCTCTTTGGTCAGCTCGCGAAAACGCTCGCGATCACCTTCTTTTGCGAACTCGTAGGTGTCGATGGCCGCGTGCGCCACGCCGGCCATGCTCAAACCCAATACCGCGGCGGCTATCCAGCGCTTCATGGCTTGGCCTCATCAACCAGCGCCTGATACTTGGCCGCCAGTTTTTCGCGCCAGACCTGTTCGTCGATCACGCCAACGAACTTGTCGCGGATGATGCCCTTGGCGTCGATGAAGAAAGTTTCCGGAGCGCCATAAACGCCGAGGTTCAGGCCCAGGGTGCCTGCATCGTCACGAATATCCAGCTGATACGGATTGTGGAATTCCACCAGCCACTTCAAGGCGTCAGCGTTAACGTCCTTGTAGTTGATGCCGTAGATCACCACGCCCTTCTCGGCCAGTTTGTTCAGCACCGGGTGCTCGACCCGGCAAGAAATGCACCAGGTGCCCCAGACGTTAACCAGCGCTGGTTTACCCAGAATATCCGCCTTGGTCAGGGTTTTTTCGCCCTGCACGGCCGGCAGGGAAAACTCCGGGAACGGCTTGTTGATCATCGCCGAAGGCAGCTCGGCCGGGTCCAGATAGAGCCCGCGGTAAAGGAAAACAGCCACCACCAGAAAAATCACCAGTGGCAACAGCATCAACCAACGTCTCATGCCGTGGCTCCCGTCATGCCCAGTGCTTCACGCACACGGCTGTTCACCTTGACCCGGTAACGGCGATCCAACGCCGCCAGCAACCCGCCCAAACCGGTGAGCAGACCACCGAACCAGATCCAGCGCACGAACGGTTTGACGTGGACGCGAACGGCCCAGGCGCCATCGCCCAACGGTTCGCCGAGTGCGACGTAGAGGTCGCGGGTGAAACCGGCGTCGATCCCGGCTTCGGTCATCACCGAGTTCTGCACGGTGTAGAGGCGTTTTTCCGGGTGCAGCACGCTGACTTCCTTGCCGTCGCGGATCACCCGAACGGTGCCCTTGTCGGAGGTGAAGTTCGGGCCTTCGAAATGCTTGGCGCCTTCGAACACGAAGTGGTAACCGGCCAGGTCCATGGACTCGCCCGGCGCCAGACGCAAATCGCGCTCGGCACTGTTCTGGCTCGACAGCACGACGCCGAGGGCACACACGGCGATGCCGAGGTGAGCGACCTGCATGCCCCAATAGCTGCGGGTCAGGGTCGGCAGGCCTTTGATCAGGCCTTTGTGGCGAGTCTTGTCGACGATGTCACGCACACCGGCCAGCAACACCCAGGCCGCGAGCATGAAGGTCGCGATCACCGCCCAGTTGAAATCGCCATAAGCAACACCCGCTACCACGGCTAAAGCGGCGCTGCCGAGCAACACCGGGGTCAGCATGCTCAACAGCCATTTGACCGGAGTGTCTTTCCAGCGCACCAGCATGCCGACTGCCATCACCATCATCAGCAAGGCCATCAACGGGATGAACAGTGCGTTGAAGTACGGCGGGCCGACCGACAGCTTGGCGCCGGTCATCGCATCGAGAATCAGCGGATACAAGGTGCCGAGCAGAATCATCGAGGCCGCCACCACCAGCACCAGGTTGTTACCCAGCAGCAGGGTTTCCCGGGACCAGAGGTTGAAGCCAACGTGGCTCTTCACCACGGGAGCGCGCAGGGCAAACAGCGTTAGCGAGCCACCGACCACGAACAGTAGGAAGATCAGGATGAACACACCGCGCTCAGGGTCGGACGCAAAGGCGTGAACCGACGTCAGCACGCCGGAACGCACGAGGAAGGTCCCCAGCAAGCTCAACGAGAAGGCAGCGATGGCCAGCAACACGGTCCAACTCTTGAACACGCCACGTTTTTCCGTGACCGCCAACGAGTGAATCAGCGCCGTACCCACCAACCATGGCATGAAGGAGGCGTTTTCCACCGGGTCCCAGAACCACCAGCCACCCCAGCCGAGTTCGTAGTACGCCCACCACGAACCGAGGGTGATGCCGATACCGAGGAAGGCCCAGGCGACGATGGTCCACGGACGGGACCAGCGAGCCCACGCCGCATCAAGACGACCGCCCAGCAGTGCAGCGATGGCGAACGCGAACGCCACGGAGAAACCGACATAGCCCATGTACAACATCGGCGGGTGAACGATCAGGCCGATGTCTTGCAGCAGTGGGTTGAGATCACGACCGTCCGCAGGAATCTGCGGCAGGATCCGTGCAAACGGGTTGGACGTGAGGATCAGGAACAGCAGGAAACCGGTGCTGATCATGCCCATCACCGCCAAAACCCGCGCCAGCATCACTTGCGGCAACTGCCGGGAAAACACCGACACCGCGAAGGTCCAGCCGCCGAGAATCAACGCCCAGAGCAGCAACGACCCTTCGTGAGCGCCCCACACCGCGCTGAACTTGTAGTACCACGGCAAGGCGCTGTTGGAGTTGCTGGCCACATAGGCGACGGAGAAATCGTCGGACATGAAGGCGTAAGTCAGGCAACCGAAGGAGAACAGCAGAAACGCGAACTGGCCCCAAGCCGCTGGTTGAGCGAGGCTCATCCACAAGCGGTCACCGCGCCAGGCACCAAGCAACGGCACCACGGCCTGAACCAGCGCGAAACACAGCGCCAGAATCATGGCCAGATGGCCGAGTTCAGGAATATAGAGTCCGGACGTCATCGATCAACCCTCCTTCGCGGGCGTTGGAGCAGATTGACCGCTGTCTTTCAAAGCCTTGGTCACTTCTGGCGGCATGTACTTCTCGTCGTGCTTGGCCAGCACTTCGTCAGCCACCACCACGCCGTCGGCGTTGAGCTTGCCCAGGGCAACGATGCCCTGCCCTTCGCGGAACAGGTCCGGAAGGATGCCGCGGTAGCTGATGGTCACGGATTTACTGAAGTCGGTGACGACGAATTTCACGTCCAGCGAATCGCCGGAACGTTGCAGCGAACCTTTCTCAACCATGCCGCCAGCGCGGATACGCGTGTCTTGCGGGGCTTCGCCGTTGGCGATCTGGGTCGGGGTGTAAAACAGATTGATGTTCTGCTGCAGGGCACTCAGGGCCAGGCCGACGGCAGCGCCGACACCGACCAGGATCGCGAGAATGATGATAAGACGCTTTTTGCGCAGCGGATTCACTTGCCGTTCTCCCGGCGCAGACGACGCGCCTCTTGTTGCAGATACCGCTTGCGGGCCAGGATCGGCGCCGCCACGTTGAGGGCCAGCACCGCCAGGCTAATGCCATAGGCTGACCAGACATACAGGGCATGATGGCCCATGGCGAGGAAGTCGCCGAATGAAGCAAAACTCATCGAGCGGCCTCCAGACTGTTCTGCACTTCGGCCTTGACCCAACTGGCGCGGGCTTCGCGTTTGAGCACTTCAAGACGCATGCGCAGCAGCAATACCGCGCCGAAGAAACAGTAGAACCCCAGCGCCGTCAGCAGCAGTGGCAGCCACATCTCGGCGGGCATCGCCGGTTTTTCGGTGAGGGTGAACGTCGCGCCCTGGTGCAGGGTGTTCCACCACTCCACCGAGTATTTGATGATCGGGATGTTGATCACGCCGACAATCGCCAATACCGCGCAGGCCTTGGCGGCACTGTCACGATTGCTGATCGCATTGCCCAGCGCAATAAGACCGAAGTACAGAAACAGCAGAATAAGCATGGACGTAAGTCGTGCATCCCAGACCCACCACGAGCCCCAGGTCGGTTTGCCCCAGATCGCGCCGGTGACCAGCGCCACGGCGGTCATCCAGGCGCCGATGGGCGCCGCGCATTGCAGGGCGACGTCGGCCAGCTTCATCTTCCACACCAGCCCGACGATGCCGCACACAGCCAGCATCACGTAGATGGACTGGGCCAGCATGGCGGCCGGAACGTGGATGTAAATGATGCGAAAGCTGTTGCCCTGCTGGTAGTCCGGCGGCGCGAAGGCCAGGCCCCACACTACACCAACGCTGATCAGCAGCAACGCCGCGACACTCAGCCACGGCAGCAGTTTGCCGCTGATGCCGTAAAACCATTTGGGCGAGCCGAGCTTATGAAACCAAGTCCAGTTCATTACTGTTTCCATCACGGTTGCTGCTCGCCATCACGAGCAGCCAGGGTCTTTACTGGTTAAAAAACAACCAGACCTCATTATTCGCCGACGCTGATCTTCAGGCCAGCAGCTATTGCAAAAGGTGTCAGGGTTATCGCCAGGGCGGTCAGGCTACCAAGCCACAGGAGATAACCGGTCGCCGGCATGCCCTGCAATGCCGCCTGCAAGGCGCCACTGCCGAGAATCAACACCGGGATGTACAACGGCAGAATCAGCAGCGCCAGCAACAGGCCACCGCGCTTCAATCCCACCGTCAGGGCTGCGCCCACCGCACCGAGCAGGCTCAGCACCGGTGTACCCAGCAACAAAGAAAGCAGCAACACCGGCAGACAGGCGGTTGGCAAACCGAGCATCAAAGCCAGTAATGGAGCGAGCAAAACCAGTGCCAGGCCAGAGAAGGACCAGTGTGCCAGTACCTTGGCCAAAACCAGAAGAGGCAGGGGGTGCGACGAAAGGACCCACTGCTCAAGCGATCCGTCTTCGAAATCACTGCGGAAAAGCCCGTCCAGCGAGAGTAAAACCGATAAAAGGGCCGCTACCCAGACCAGTCCCGGAGACAAGGTTTGCAACAATTGAGACTCGGGTCCGACCGCCAACGGGAACAGGGAAACCACGATCGCGAAGAATACCAGCGGATTGGCCAGTTCCGCAGGACGGCGGAACAGCAATCGGGCTTCACGGGCGACCAACAGGCCGAAAACACTCATACGGCCCAATTCCCCAGATCAATGTCGCGATAGCCGGCCGGCATCCGGGTCAGCGTGTGGTGAGTGGTCAAGACCACCATGCCACCGCGCTCGCAGTGTGCGGCCAGGTGTTCTTCGAGTTGCGCCACGCCTTGTTTGTCGAGCGCGGTGAACGGTTCATCGAGGATCCATAGCGGTGGGCTTTCCAGGTACAACCGCGCCAACGCGACCCGGCGTTGCTGCCCGGCAGACAGCGTGTGGCAAGGAACATCCTCGAAACCGCGCAGTCCGACAGCCGTCAGCGCCTGCCAGATCGCCTCATGGGAGGCCGGTTGATGCAAGGCGCACAGCCAGCTCAGGTTTTCTTCCGGCGTCAGCAGATCCTTGATCCCGGCGGCATGGCCGATCCACAGCAGGTTGCGCGCCAGCTCAAAGCGTTGCTCGTTCAATGGCTGGCCGTTGAGCAGCACCTGACCGGCAGTCGGCTGCATCAGACCGCAAAGCAGACGTAAAAGGCTGGTTTTGCCACTGCCGTTGGGGCCACTGATTTGCAACATTTCGCCACTGGCCAGTCTCAATTCGAGATTTTCGAAGAGCAGCCGAAGGTCTCGCTCACAGGCGAGGGCAACGGTTTGCAGGACAGGACTGGTCAAGAGATCACGGGCCTTTTGGGTTCAAGTCGGCAGTGGAGCGGCCGTTAAAGATATGCAGGATAAATGCATTGGCGGCCCGTTCTAAGGAGCTGGATCAAGTATTTGAAATGTTTTCAGCGCCCCGGATACAACGGGGCGGCATTATACATGCCATGCCCTACTCTAAAGAGGGCAATTTCCTCAGGTTGTGACCGCGTATGACAGGCGAAATGAACATCCTCCCGCTACCGCAAACCACGCCCGTGACTTCGCGGCCGCTGGTGGTGAGTGGCGACCTGCTGAAGTTACTGACGCCAATGGAGGGCCTGATCACTGCGGGCCAGACCGCCAAGGCCGAAGTGCTGTCGCTCAAGCAGGCGGATCAGACCTTTCAACTGTTGCTCAAGGTCACCCTCGACAGCGGCCGTCAGACCACGGTCCAGGCCACCAGCACGCAACCGCTGCCTCAGGGCACCAGCCTGGCGATTACCCAGCCGTCGGCGGGTAATCTGGCCGTCACCGTGCAACAGGCCATCGCCTCCAGCGTTGCCACCCTCACCCGTATCGACACCGCGCAACTGCCGGTCGGCACGCTGCTGCAAGGCAAAGTGCTGACCTCTCAGGTGTTGCCGCAAGTGCCGGGCCAGCCGACGGTGTTTCGCTCGATGGTGACTTTGCTCAACACCGCGTTGAGCGGCAGCACCCTGAACATCGACAGCCCGACGCCGCTGCGCATTGGCACCTTGCTGAGCGCGCTGGTGCAGGACACCCAAACGCTGAAGTTCGTGCCATTGAGCAGCCGCCAGGAGCAATTGGCCGTGACCCAACAACTGGTCAGTCAACAGAGCCGCCAAGGTTCGCTGGATGGCTTGCTCAAACTCCTGCAAAACCTGCCGTCCTCAAACCAGACGTCCAGTGATCTGCGTGCCGCCGTCGACAAGTTGCTTGCCGGCCTGCCCGATATTCAACAACTCAGCACACCAAAGGGACTGGCCCAGGCACTGGCCAATAGCGGACTGTTTCTTGAAGCCAAACTGCTCAGCGGTCAGAACCCGACACTGGCCCCAGACATGAAAGGCGATCTGCTCAAGCTGATCGCACAACTGACGCCAGGCCTGCCGGCCAACACCAATCTCAACGCGATCATTGCCGCCAACACACTGGCCCAGGTCATGCCGAACTTTGTACGCAGCGCCCTCGGCATGCTCGGTCAGGTCAGCGCCAAACCGCAGCCAACCAGCTTCCCGTTGCCCGAGCGCCTGCTACAAAACATGGACGGCGAAGGCGATCTCGAGCACTTGCTGCGTTTGGCAGCAGCGGCTGTTTCGCGCCTGCAAAGCCATCAACTGTCGAGCCTGGAACAGACTGGCGTCACCGACGACGGACGGTTGATGAGCACCTGGCAACTGGAAATCCCGATGCGCAATCTGCAGGACATCGTGCCGTTGCAGGTCAAGTTCCAGCGCGAAGAAGCGCCCGAGAAGGAACAGCAAAACGAACGCCGCGACGAGCGCGAACCCAAACAACAATTGTGGCGAGTGGACCTGGCGTTCGATATGGAACCCTTGGGCCCGCTGCAAATTCAGGCACAACTGATCAAAGGCAGCCTGTCCAGTCAGCTGTGGGCCGAACGCCCGTACACCGCGAGCCTGATCGAAAGCAATCTTGCTGAACTGCGCCAGCGGCTGCTGGCGTCCGGCCTGAATGTCGGCGATCTCGATTGCCATCTCGGCACACCGCCACAAGGCCCTCAAACCCGTCTTGAACAACGCTGGGTCGACGAAACCGCATGAAAAACCCCAACACCCCGCGCCAAGCCATCGCTCTCAAATACGACGGCAGCCACGCCCCTACCCTCACGGCCAAAGGTGACGAAGCACTGGCCGAAGCCATTCTGAAGATTGCCCGCGATTATGAAGTGCCCATCTACGAAAACGCCGAGCTGGTGAAACTGCTGGCGCGGATGGAATTGGGGGAGAGTATTCCGGAGGAGTTGTATCGCACGATTGCCGAGATTATTGCGTTTGCGTGGAATTTGAAGGGCAAGTTCCCCAAGGGGCAAGATCCGGATGCGCCGATGGTGGAGAAAGATATTACTGATCGCGGGGATGATTATTGAATCTTTGTTGAATGCAAAAAGATCGCAGCCTCGTTTCACTCGACAGCTCTTACATTGGAATGGTGTACGCCCTGTAGGAGCTGTCGAGTGAAACGAGGCTGCGATCTTTTGATCTTCTCAGTTCTTGTGCAACTTGCTCATCAACTCCGCCTCAGCCTGGGTCAAGCCACAAGACTGAGTCAGTTCATCGACGCTCGCGCCCATACCGACCAGTTTTGCCGCCTGGGCAAACGACAGGCTCGACGGATCGCGCTGTTCCAGCTGAGCCAGTTTGTCCGGCAACGGGCCAACCACCGCGCGCAGTTCGTGCAGGTCTTCACCCATGCGCACGTTACCGCTTTGGTAGTCCTCAACGCGCTTAGCCAAGTCCTTGATGCGCTGATCGCGCAGCGCATCGCCCTGGGCCTGTTGCGCGGCGATCAGTCGTTGGCCTCGTATGTACGCCAGAAACATCGCCAGCGTGCCTGCCCAAAAGAGGAACAGGACAATGACCGCTACCTCAAGAATCAATCAGATGTTCTCCAGGTCCGACCATTCTTCTTCGCTCATCATCTTGTCCAGCTCGACCAGGATCAGCAGTTCGTTGTTCTTGTTGCACACGCCTTGAATGAACTTGGCGGATTCTTCGTTACCGACGTTCGGCGCGGTTTCGATTTCCGACTGACGCAGGTAAACCACTTCGGCCACGCTGTCGACCATGATCCCGACCACTTGCTTGTCGGCTTCGATGATGACGATACGGGTGTTGTCGCTGATCTCGGCATTCATCAGGCCGAAGCGCTGACGGGTGTCGATCACGGTGACCACGTTACCGCGCAGGTTGATGATGCCCAGCACGTAGCTCGGGGCACCCGGGACCGGGGCGATCTCGGTGTAACGCAGGACTTCCTGAACGCGCATCACGTTGATGCCGTAGGTTTCATTGTCCAGTTTGAAGGTTACCCATTGCAGGATCGGATCTTCAGAACCTTTTGCATTCGTCGCTTGATTACTCATACCTGACCCCTCGAAAAACCGCTTCTGGCGGTGTGTGTTCTGTAGGCGGCATTCAACAATGCCGTCGCATACTTGTTATGTCGGCAGTTATGTCGGTTTGTGTAGCGGCTTGCTGCCGCCCATGTGCTTTGCCCCGCCGCTGGCGATCAACTCGGCCAGGGCGGAAACGTCCAGCAGCGCACACATATGCTCAATCACCGTGCCGGCGAGCCATGGCCGCTGACCTCGATGACTTCTCCATTTGATTTCGTTCGGGTCCAGGCGCAATGAGCGGCTGACCTGATGCACCGCCAGCCCCCACTCGTAGCCCTGAACCGAAATAACGTATTGCAGGCCCTGACGGAAATCGTCGCGGTAGCGGTCGGGCATGACCCAACGCGCGGTGTCCAATACTTTCAGGTTGCCGGCCTGGCTTGGCAGGATCCCGAGGAACCATTCCGGCTGACCGAACAGCGGTGTCAGCTCGTGGCCGGCCAAAGAATAAATCGAGCCCAGGCACACCAGCGGCACGGCCAGGGTCAACCCGGCGACATCGAACAACAGGCATTCGAACGGCTCGGCGGCCCAGGACGGACGACCCTCGGTTTCCACTGGTGGTGGCGTGTTGCTCGGTGGCAGGTGGACTTCGACCACCGGCGGCACCAAGGCTTGCAGCAGGGGGGCGATGGTCGAGACCGGCGCGAGAACCGGCGCGGGTGCTTCGATCACGGCAACCGGGGCTTTCGCCACGGGCGCGGCTACCGGCGCGGCAACCACGGCGGGTTTCTGCGCATCGCGAGCCTGCTCTTCGAGCACCGCTGCCTGGAACTCGTCCAGCGCAGCTTCAACTTCGACCGCTTCAACAACCTCAACGATTTCAACCAGCGCTTCGATTTCCGGCGGCAACTCTTCAGTCGCCTCCATCAGCAAGCTGTCCAGATAGGACTGCAGCGCCAGTTGCGGGCGCGAGGTGATTTTTACAGGGCGGTTCATCTCAAGCCACCTGCGGGACAAGTTGTGCCGCCAGCAGGTGCTTGAGCAGTGCGCGGTACGCGAGAACACCACGGCTCTTGCCGTCGAACTGCGAAGGCGTCACGCCGGCCCGGCTGGCATCGCGCAAGCGGGTATCGACCGGGATGTAGCCCTGCCAGATTTCTTCCGGATACTTGTCGCGCAACACCCGCAGCGTGCCGAGGGACGCCTGCGTGCGGCGGTCGAACAGGGTCGGCACGATGCTGAACGGCAGCGCCTGTTTACGCGAACGGTTGATCATCGCCAGGGTATTGACCATGCGCTCCAGGCCTTTGACCGCAAGGTGTTCGGTCTGCACCGGAATCACCAATTGCTGGCTCGCCGCCAAGGCATTGACCATCAGCACGCCGAGCAACGGCGGGCTGTCGATCACGGCGTAATCGAAGTCCTGCCAAAGTTGCGCCAGGCTCTTGGCAATCACCAGGCCCAGGCCGCTCTGCCCCGGCGACTGGCGCTCGAGGGTCGCGAGTGCGGTGCTTGATGGCAGCAGGGAAATACTCTCGTGGCTGGTGGGCAACAGCAACTGACCGGGCAAGCCTTGCGGCACACTACCCTTGTGCAGGAACAGGTCGTAGCTGCTGTGTTCCAGGCTGTCGGGGTCGTAACCGAAGTAGCTGGTCATGGAGCCGTGGGGGTCGAGATCGACCACAACCACGCGCTTGCCCGCCTCGGCCAGCAAACCGGCTAAAGCGATAGAGGAAGTGGTTTTACCAACACCACCCTTTTGATTGGCGACTGCCCAGACTCTCATTCGGATTGTTCCTCCCGGTCGAAATGGTCGACCGAGGAAAAGCTCAACGTATTAATGCGGGTGACGGAGAATTGACGGCACTCTCTCGTCCCGGCGACTTGACCGGGGTCGGTGCAGTTTGTGTGCCAGCACGCTTCAACGCGGCATCCGGTTTCGCGTTGGCGGTTCCGGTACCCGTGAGGCTGCGGCGTACATCGAGATTTCGCGACACCACCAGCACCACGCGACGGTTACGCGCCCGACCCTCGGCAGTGGCGTTGTTGGCCACTGGCTGGAACTCGCCGTAACCCACCGACGCCAGGCGACCGGGGTTCACACCCTGCATCGCCAGCATGCGCACGATGCTCGCGGACCGGGCCGAGGACAGCTCCCAGTTGGTCGGGTATTGCGCGGTGCGGATCGGTTGATCGTCAGTGAAGCCTTCGACGTGAATCGGGTTGTCGAACGGCTTCAGAATCGCGGCAACCTTGTCGATGATGTTGAACGCGATGTCGCTGGGCATGGCGTCGCCGCTGCCGAACAACAAACTGGAATTGAGTTCGATCTCGACCCACAGCTCGTTGCCGCGAATGGTCATCTGGTTGGAGCTGATCAGGTCGCCGAACGCCGCGCTGATGTCGTCGGCGATGCTTTTGAGCGGATCGCTGGCACCCGCGATACCGGCGTCGACCTGCTCGGCGTCTTTAACCAGCGGCTTGGCCGGGGTCACGGTCTTCGGTCGCTCGTCACCGATCGGGATCGGCTTGAGGGCGCGATCGGAGTCGGTGAAGACCCCGATCAACGCTTCGGAAATGACCTTGTACTTGCCTTCGTTGATCGAAGAAATCGAGTACATCACGACGAAGAAAGCGAACAGCAACGTAATGAAGTCGGCGTACGAAACCAGCCAACGTTCATGGTTTACGTGTTCTTCAGGTTGGCGACGACGTGCCATGGTCCATGTCTCCCATCAATCCATGAAGCCCTGAAGCTTCAACTCAATAGAGCGAGGGTTTTCACCTTCGGCGATCGACAGAATGCCTTCCAACAACATTTCGCGATAACGCGACTGCCGCAAAGCGACGGACTTGAGTTTGGCGGCAATCGGCAGCAGCACCAGGTTGGCACTGGCCACGCCGTAGATGGTCGCGACGAAGGCCACGGCAATGCCGCTACCCAGTTGCGATGGATCGGCCAGGTTGCCCATCACGTGGATCAGGCCCATCACCGCGCCGATGATGCCGATGGTCGGCGCGTAGCCGCCCATGCTTTCGAAGACTTTGGCAGCTTCGATGTCGCGGCTTTCCTGAGTGTAGAAATCCACTTCCAGGATGCTGCGGATCGCTTCCGGCTCGGCGCCGTCCACCAGCAGTTGCAGGCCTTTGCGCGAGTAGTTGTCAGATTCGGCGTCAGCCACCCCTTCCAGACCCAGCAAGCCTTCCTTGCGCGCGGTCAGGCTCCAGTTGACGACGCGATCGATGCCACCGGCGAGGTCGATGCGCGGAGGAAACAGGATCCAGGCCAGAATCTGCATGGCGCGCTTGAAGGCGCTCATCGGCGCCTGCAACAGCGCCGCACCGATGGTCCCACCGAGTACGATCAACGCCGCCGGGCCGTTGGCCAGGGCGCCGAGGTGACCGCCTTCAAGGTAGTTGCCGCCAATGATGGCGACAAACGCCATGATGATCCCGATAAGGCTTAAAACATCCATCAGATACAAGCCTCGACCAGATGCTTGCCAATATCGTCCAGGCCGTAGATCGCATCGGCGAGTTCGGCTTTGACGATTGCCATCGGCATGCCGTAGATCACGCAGCTGGCTTCATCCTGAGCCCAGATTGCACTGCCGCCCTGCTTGAGCAGACGCGCGCCTTCGCGACCATCGGCGCCCATGCCGGTCAACACGACCGCCAGAACTTTGTCACCGTAAGACTTGGCCGCGGAACCGAAGGTGATGTCCACGCACGGCTTATAGTTCAGACGTTCGTCGCCCGGGAGGATTTTCACCGCGCCACGGCCGTCGATCATCATTTGCTTGCCACCCGGCGCCAGCAACGCCAGGCCCGGACGCAGGATGTCGCCATCCTCGGCTTCCTTGACGCTGATGCGACACAGCTTGTCCAGACGCTCGGCAAAGGCCTTGGTAAAGGCGGCCGGCATGTGCTGGATCAATACGATCGGTGCGGGGAAATTGGCCGGCAATTGGGTCAGAACCCGCTGCAAGGCAACCGGACCACCTGTGGACGTACCAATGGCAACCAGTTTGTAGGCTTTGCGTTTCGGCGTCGGCGACGACGAGGCTGGCGCGTGCGTACGCGCCGGAATCGGAGCCGGTGCCGGACGCGCAGGCGCGCTGCTACCGTAGCTGCTGACGCTCGAAGGTGCAGGCGTCGGGGCGGGGGTGGCGACAGGTGCCGGAGCGCTGTAAGTGTTGGCGCGACGGTTACTGCGCGAAATGCTGAGAATCTTCTCGCACAGCAGTTGCTTGACCTTCTCCGGGTTGCGGGAGATGTCTTCGAAATTCTTCGGCAGGAAATCCACCGCGCCGGCGTCCAGCGCGTCGAGGGTTACCCGAGCGCCTTCGTGCGTCAGCGAGGAGAACATCAACACCGGGGTCGGGCAGCGCTGCATGATGTGCCGCACCGCCGTGATGCCATCCATCATCGGCATCTCGTAGTCCATGGTGATCACGTCTGGCTTGAGGGCCAGCGCCTGATCAATCGCCTCTTTTCCGTTGGTCGCCGTGCCGACGACCTGGATATTCGGATCCGCTGAAAGAATTTCCGAGACGCGGCGGCGGAAAAACCCCGAATCGTCCACCACCAGGACTTTAACTGCCATAAACACTCCGTTAGACGGAGCGAGGCTCAGTCGCCCCGCTCCACCAGAATCAAATACGCCGTGCGGCGTAACGCTTGAGCATGCTCGGAACATCGAGAATCAGCGCAATGCGGCCGTCACCGGTGATGGTGGCGCCGGACATGCCCGGGGTTCCCTGGAGCATTTTGCCCAATGGCTTGATGACCACTTCTTCCTGGCCCACCAGTTGATCGACGACGAAGCCGATCCGCTGAGTGCCCACCGAAAGGATCACGACATGGCCTTCGCGCTGCTCTTCGTGAGCGGCAGAGCTGACCAGCCAGCGTTTGAGGTAGAACAATGGCAGCGCCTTGTCCCGCACGATCACCACTTCCTGGCCGTCCACGACGTTGGTGGTCGACAGGTCGAGGTGGAAGATTTCGTTGACGTTCACCAGCGGGAACGCAAACGCCTGGTTGCCCAGCATGACCATCAGCGTCGGCATGATCGCCAGGGTCAACGGGACCTTGATGACGATCTTCGAGCCCTTGCCCTTGGTCGAATAGATATTGATGGTGCCGTTGAGCTGGGCGATTTTGGTTTTCACCACGTCCATGCCCACGCCGCGTCCGGAGACATCGGAAATTTCGGTCTTGGTCGAGAAACCCGGCGCGAAGATCAGGTTGAAGCAATCGGATTCGCTGAGGCGATCGGCTGCATCCTTGTCCATCAAGCCTTTCTTCACGGCAATGCCGCGCAGAACATCAGCGTCCATGCCCTTGCCGTCATCGGAGATCGACAGCAGGATGTGGTCGCCTTCCTGTTCAGCGGACAGGATCACCTTGCCGCTGCGAGGCTTGCCCATCGCTTCACGTTCGGCCGGCTCTTCAATACCGTGGTCGACCGAGTTGCGCACCAAGTGGACCAGCGGGTCGGCCAGGGCCTCGACGAGGTTCTTGTCGAGGTCGGTTTCTTCGCCGACCAGTTCCAGGTTGATCTCTTTCTTGAGCTGGCGAGCCAGGTCGCGAACCAGGCGCGGGAAGCGCCCGAAGACCTTCTTGATCGGTTGCATCCGGGTCTTCATGACCGCGGTTTGCAGGTCGGCCGTGACCACGTCGAGGTTCGACACGGCCTTGGACATGGCTTCGTCGCCGCTGTTGAGGCCCAGACGGACCAAGCGGTTACGCACCAGTACCAACTCGCCAACCATGTTCATGATTTCGTCGAGACGCGCGGTGTCGACCCGCACGGTGGTCTCGGCTTCGCTGGCCGGTTTTTCCGGTGGCGGCGCGGACGGGGCACGCGCCGGAGCCGGTGCTGCAGCTGCGGCAGGCTTCGGCGCTTCGGCTTTAGGCTCGGGCGCTTTGGCAACGGGTTTCGCAGCCGGTGCTGGCGCCTTGGCGACAGGAGCAGAAACCACTGCGCCAGTGCCAACCTCGGTGAACTTGCCTTTACCGTGCAATTCGTCGAGCAGTGATTCGAACTCGTGATCGGAGATCAGATCGCCGCCAGCCGCTTTAGCGGTTGGCGCAGCCGGGGCCGGGACCGCAGCAATGGCCGATTCCAGCGCATCAACGGCAAAGTTGCCCTTGCCGTGCAGCTGATCGAGCAGTGCTTCGAACTCGTCGTCGGTGATATCGGAGCTGTCGCCTGCCGCTTTCGGGGCAGCCGGTGCGGCTGGCGCCGGGGCTACCGCATCGACGGCGAACTGGCCTTTACCGTGCAGTTGATCGAGCAACGACTCGAACTCGGCATCGGTGATTTCGTCGCTGGTCGCCGCATTGCTGCTCGGCGCTGGCACGGCTGCCGGGGCTTCTGCCTGAGCCTTGACGGCGTTCAGCGAGTCCAGCAGTTGTTCGAATTCGTTATCGGTGATGTCACCCGATTCGCTCTCGGCGGCAGGTTCTTCCACCACTTCGGCGACCGGTGCCGTTTCATCGGCGGTTTGCGGCTCGGCCAGACGGGCCAGTGCCGCAAGCAATTCTGGCGTGGCAGCCGTGATCGGGCTGCGCTCGCGGACTTCGGTAAACATGCCGTTCACCGCATCCAGCGCTTCGAGAACCACGTCCATCAGTTCCGAGTCGACGCGGCGTTCACCCTTGCGCAGGATGTCGAACACGTTCTCGGCGATGTGACAGCACTCCACCAGCTCGTTGAGCTGGAGGAAGCCGGCGCCTCCTTTTACAGTGTGAAAACCGCGAAAAATTGCATTGAGCAAGTCCGCATCATCAGGTCGGCTTTCAAGCTCGACCAGCTGTTCGGACAGTTGCTCTAGAATCTCGCCGGCCTCAACCAGGAAATCCTGAAGGATCTCTTCATCGGCGCCGAAGCTCATTAAGGGGGTGCTCCTAAAGGTCTAAAAACCTAAAAACCTAAAATCCAAGACTGGATAGCAAATCGTCCACATCGTCCTGACCGGACACAACGTCTTCTCTTTTATCGGCATGAATCTGCGGACCTTCACCCTGAGAGAGATGTTTTTGCGGATCTTTTTCTGCAAGCATCGCTTCACGGTCATGTTCGATGCCCGCAAAGCGGTCCACATGACTGGCCATAAGCACGAGCTTGAGCAGGTTGCTTTCAACTTCGGTGACCAATTGGGTCACACGCTTGATCACCTGACCGGTGAGGTCCTGGTAATCCTGAGCGAGCAGAATGTCGTTGAGGTTGCTCGACACAACGCGATTGTCTTCGCTGCTGCGTGTCAGGAAACCGTCGACTCGCCGGGCCAGCTCGCGGAACTCTTCAGCCCCGACTTCGCGGCGCATGAACCGTCCCCAGTCGTTGCTCAAGGCCTGGGCTTCGTTGCTCAGGCCGTTGACCAGCGGCGTGGCGTTTTCCACCAGGTCCATGGTGCGGTTGGCAGCCGCCTCGGTCAGCTTGACCACATAACCCAGACGCTCGGTGGCATCCGTGATCTGCGAGACTTCCTCGGCTTGCGGCATGTGCGGGTCAATCTGGAAATTGACGATCGCGCTATGCAGCTCGCGAGTGAGCTTGCCCACTTCCTGATACAGGCCACGGTCACGGGTCTGATTGAGCTCATGGATCAGTTGCACAGCGTCGCCGAACCTGCCTTTTTCAAGGCTTTCGACCAGTTCGACCGCGTGTTTTTTCAGAGTCGATTCGAAATCGCCCTGTGAAGACTCGTTATGCTCCATAGCTCCCCCGTGGCGCAGTGGCTTCGCACATCAACCGATGCGTTCGAAAATCTTCTCGATTTTTTCTTTTAACGCCTGGGCCGTGAAGGGCTTGACCACATAGCCGTTAACTCCGGCCTGGGCTGCCTCGATGATTTGCTCGCGCTTGGCTTCAGCGGTCACCATCAGCACCGGCAGGTGCTTGAGCTTTTCATCGGCACGCACGTGGCGCAGCAGGTCGATACCGGTCATGCCAGGCATGTTCCAGTCTGTTACCAGAAAGTCGATGCTGCCGCTGTTGAGAACCGGAATGGCAGTAGTGCCATCGTCGGCCTCGACCGTGTTGGTGAACCCAAGGTCACGCAACAGGTTTTTAATGATCCGCCGCATCGTTGAGAAGTCATCAACGATGAGGATTTTCATGTTCTTGTCCAATTCGACCTCCAAGCAGTCTTAAACGCGCCCAGCACCTGGACGCGCCATTTCAATCAATCCGGCAAAGCACTCAATGACTGTCTGGAGCACAACAGATCGGGACCGGTACGGTTCAACACCCCACCAGCCGCGTTCGCAGTGTCCCCACACTGCCTTCAGCGCGCTCGCCACTCCCCCAAACGCCCCCGCAAACGGGCCGCGCACTGGCTGTGTAACTGGCTGACCCGAGATTCGCTGACCCCCAGGACCTCACCGATTTCCTTGAGATTCAACTCTTCGTCGTAGTACAGCGCCAACACCAGTCGCTCACGCTCCGGCAAATTGGCAATCGCGTCCGCCAGCGCCGCCTGGAAGCGTTCATCTTCCAGATCGCGTGACGGCTCGAGATGAGCACTGGCGCCATCCTCGTGCAGCCCTTCGTGTTCGCCGTCCTGCAACAGATCGTCGAAACTGAATAACCGGCTGCCCAGGGTGTCGTTCAAAATCCCGTAATAATCGTCGAGACTCAATTGGAGTTCGGCCGCAACCTCGTGATCTTTAGCGTCACGACCGGTTTTAGCTTCAATCGAGCGAATGGCGTCGCTGACCATCCGGGTATTGCGGTGGACCGAACGTGGCGCCCAGTCCCCCTTGCGTACTTCATCGAGCATCGCGCCACGGATTCGAATGCCCGCGTACGTCTCGAAACTCGCGCCTTTGCTGGCGTCGTATTTGGTCGACACTTCAAGCAGGCCGATCATCCCGGCCTGGATCAGGTCTTCGACCTGGACACTGGCCGGCAGACGCGCCAGCAAGTGGTAGGCAATGCGTTTAACCAGTGGCGCGTAACGCTCGATCAGCTCGTACTGCGCGTCACGTGCCGAATTCTTGTAGAGGTTGTAGCCACTGGCTGTCATAGCACCGGTCCTGCGGTTTGTTGCACGAGGCGCTCGACGAAAAACTCCAGGTGCCCACGCGGGTTGGCAGGTAGCGGCCAGGTATCGACCTTCTGTGCAATGGCTTTGAACGCCAGTGAGCACTTGGACCGCGGGAAGGCTTCGTAGACGGCGCGCTGCTTCTGCACAGCCTTGCGCACACTTTCGTCGTAAGGCACCGCGCCGACGTATTGTAAGGCGACGTCAAGGAAGCGATCCGTGACCTTGGTCAACTTGGCGAACAGGTTGCGCCCTTCCTGCGGGCTCTGGGCCATGTTGGCCAGGACGCGGAAACGGTTCATGCCGTAATCGCGGTTCAGCAGTTTGATCAGTGCGTAGGCATCGGTGATCGAGGTCGGTTCGTCGCAGACCACCAGCAAGACTTCCTGCGCTGCGCGAACGAAACTGACTACCGAGTCCCCAATGCCCGCAGCGGTGTCGATCACTAGCACGTCGAGGTTGTCGCCGATATCGCTGAACGCCTGGATCAGGCCGGCGTGTTGGGCCGGACTTAAATGAACCATGCTCTGTGTGCCGGACGCGGCCGGGACGATGCGAATGCCGCCAGGGCCCTGCAACAGTACGTCGCGCAGCTCGCAGCGGCCTTCGATCACGTCGGCCAAAGTACGTTTGGGTGTCAGTCCCAGCAGGACGTCGACGTTCGCCAGCCCCAGATCAGCGTCCAGCAGCATGACGCGCCGGCCGAGCTCAGCTAGAGCCAGGGACAAGTTCACTGACACGTTAGTCTTCCCGACGCCACCTTTGCCGCCGGTCACCGCGATCACCTGTACGGGATGCATGCTGCCCATGAATTTTCTTTACCTTGTCTTACTTAGACGGAGGCCACATTACTGGCTGCGCGTTCAACAACTGAACAATGCATGGCAGACCATCGATGTAGGTACAAAAACTGTTCATTAATACCTCAGCCAACCTGCTTGGTCGGGCTGTGGTAAATATCAGCGAACATGTCAGCCATGGCTTCTTCGCTGGGTTCTTCTTGCATTTGCACGCTTACGGCGCGACTGACCAACTGATGACGACGCGGTAGATGCAAATCATCCGGAATCCGCGGGCCATCGGTCAGGTAGGCCACCGGCAATTCATGACTGATGGCCAGGCTCAACACCTCGCCCAGACTTGCCGTTTCATCCAGTTTAGTCAGGATGCAGCCAGCGAGCCCACAACGCTTGTAACTGTGATAAGCGGCCGTTAGAACCTGTTTCTGGCTGGTGGTTGCCAAAACCAGGTAATTTTTTGATTTGATGCCACGACCGGCCAGGCTTTCGAGCTGCATGCGCAGTGCCGGATCGCTGGCCTGAAGGCCCGCGGTATCGATCAGCACCACGCGTTTGCGCAGCAAAGGCTCCAGCGCCTGCACCAGCGATTGGCCCGGATCGACATGCGTCACCGACACATTGAGGATCCGGCCCAACGTCTTGAGTTGTTCCTGAGCACCAATACGGTAGCTGTCCATGCTGACCAGCGCGATATTTTGCGCGCCGTACTTGAGCACGTAACGGGCCGCGAGTTTGGCCAGGGTGGTGGTCTTGCCCATGCCGGCAGGGCCGACCATGGCAATCACGCCGCCCTCTTCCAGAGGCTCGACTTCCGGTGTGGCGATCATCCGCGCCAGATGTGCCAGCAACATGCGCCAGGCCTGACGAGGTTCTTCAATATCGGTAATCAGCGCCAGCAAATCGCGCGACAACGGGCCGGACAGGCCGATGCGTTGCAGGCGACGCCAAAGATTGGCCTGGGCCGGACGGCTGCCTTGCAGCTGATTCCAGGCCAGGGAGCCGAGTTGCACTTCCATCAGTTCGCGCAGGCTGTTGAGTTCGAAACGCATCGAGTCGAACGCCCGTGGGTCGACGCCACCGGAGGCAGGTGCCGCAGCGGGTGCAGGACGACGGGGTTCGGTGTAGGTCGGCTCGATCAGCGGCTCGGCGGCGGTCAGTGGCAGGCCGGCGAATAACTGGCGATTGGTGGACTTGTCGCTCTCGCCATCGCTGCGCAGGCTCAGTTCGGCCTGGGCGGTGACGATCCGCGATTGGGTCTTGCGCAGCTCGTCTTCGAGTTCCATGTTCGGAACGCGCGGAGCCAGCGCCGACAACTTGTAATCCAGGGCAGCCGTCAGCTCGACACCACCGGCGATCCGGCGGTTGCCAATGATGGCGGCATCAGCGCCCAGCTCATCACGAACCAGTTTCATGGCCTGACGCATATCGGCGGCGAAAAAACGCTTAACTTGCATAAACCACTACCTCAGCCGTTGGGCCCTACTGTCGCAACGATGGTCACTTGCTTGTTGTCAGGAATTTCCTGGTAAGCCAACACATGCAAACCCGGGACTGCCAATCGGCCGAATCGCGACAGCATCGCGCGAACCGGACCGGCTACCAGCAGAATCACCGGCTGACCTTGCATTTCCTGACGCTGCGCCGCATCGATCAACGAGCGCTGCAGTTTCTCAGCCATGCTTGGCTCCAGCAGAACACCCTCTTCCGAGCCTTGTCCTGCCTTCTGAAGACTATTGAGCAATATTTGTTCCAACCTTGGCTCCAGCGTGATCACTGGTAGCTCGGAGTCAGTCCCTACAATGCTTTGGACGATTGCGCGGGATACGCCGACGCGCACCGCGGCCACCAGCGCGGCAGTATCTTGACTCTTGCTGGCATTGTTCGCGATGGCTTCGGCAATGCTGCGAATGTCCCGTACTGGCACCTGTTCGGCCAGCAATGCCTGCAATACTTTGAGCAGCTGCGACAGAGACACCACACCCGGCACCAGTTCTTCGGCCAGTTTTGGCGAGCTTTTGGCCAACAATTGCATGAGTTGTTGCACTTCTTCGTGACCGATCAACTCGCTCGAGTGCTTGTACAAAATCTGGTTCAAGTGGGTTGCCACCACTGTACTGGCATCGACCACGGTATAACCGAGGGATTGTGCCTGGGCACGCTGGCTGATTTCGATCCAGACTGCCTCCAGACCGAAAGCCGGATCTTTGGCGGTAATGCCATTGAGCGTACCGTAGACCTGCCCCGGGTTGATCGCCAGTTCGCGGTCCGGGTAAATTTCCGCTTCAGCTAGGATCACCCCCATCAGGGTCAGGCGATAGGCACTCGGCGCCAGGTCGAGGTTGTCACGGATATGCACGGTCGGCATCAGGAAGCCCAGGTCCTGGGACAGCTTCTTGCGCACGCCCTTGATCCGCGCCAGCAACTGACCACCCTGATTGCGGTCCACCAGCGGAATCAACCGGTAGCCGACTTCCAGGCCGATCATGTCGATCGGAGTGACGTCGTCCCAGCCAAGCTCTTTGGTTTCCTGAGCGCGAGCCGGTGATGGCAGCAGTTCCTGTTGACGCTTGACCTCTTGCAAGGCCTGAACCTTGACCACGTTCTGCTTCTTCCAGAACAGGTACGCACCGCCGGCCGCCAGGGCCGCCATGCTGAGAAAGGAGAAATGCGGCATGCCCGGCACGAGGCCCATCACTGCCATCAAACCTGCCGCCACGGCCAACGCTTTGGGCGAGGCGAACATCTGGCGATTGATCTGCTTGCCCATGTCTTCCGAACCGGAAGCACGGGTCACCATGATCGCTGCAGCTGTAGATAAAAGCAGTGATGGCAATTGCGCCACCAAACCGTCACCGATGGTCAACAAGGCGTACACCCGACCGGCATCGCCGAAGGTCATGCCGTGCTGGAAGATACCGACTGCCATGCCGCCGATCAGGTTGATGAACAGAATCAGCAGGCCGGCAATGGCGTCACCGCGAACGAACTTGCTGGCACCGTCCATGGAACCGTAGAACTCGGCTTCCTGGGCCACTTCCATCCGGCGCAGTTTGGCCTGGTTCTGATCGATCAGGCCGGCGTTCAAGTCGGCGTCGATGGCCATTTGTTTACCGGGCATCGCATCGAGGGTGAAACGCGCACTCACCTCGGAAATCCGCCCGGCACCCTTGGTCACCACGACAAAGTTGATGATCATCAAAATCGCGAAGACGACGATACCGACCACGTAGTTACCGCCGATCACCACCTCGCCGAAGGCCTGGATCACCTTGCCGGCGGCGGCATGACCGTCCTGGCCGTGGAGCATCACCACCCGCGTGGAGGCCACGTTCAGCGCCAGTCGCAGCAACGTCGCCACCAGCAGAATGGTCGGGAACACCGCAAAGTCCAGTGGCCGCAACGCGTAAACACAGACCAGCAAGACGACAATCGACAACGCGATGTTGAACGTGAAGAACACATCCAGCAGGAACGGCGGCACCGGCAACATCATCATCGCCAGCATGACCAGCAGCAACAACGGCACACCCAGATTGCCCCGACTTAAGTCGGCAACGTTTGTGCGAGCACTGTTGAGTAACTGAGAGCGATCCACCGGTATTCCCCATCCCTTGAAGCAAACTTTTTGACGCCTGAAGCAGGCGCAGAGCCGCTATTGCAAGAAGCCTTCCAACTTTTGCCGAGACAGGGAATAGAGGGTTCTATTGAGTCTCGTAGCAGCTGTCGAGCCTGCGAGGCTGCGTTCGGTTTGGGCCGCATTCGGACGCAGCAGTCGTAAACCTTTTGCGAGGACTTCGGTCGAGCGCGACCCCGGCTCGAACGCAGCCTCGCAGGCTCGGCAGCTGCTACAGGCGCAATCAGGAATCGCGTCGCAGGTCCGGCGGAATCGGCAGGTCGTCCTTGAGCGGATCCGGGCGTTTGCCCTTGCCGGCGCGGTGCTGGCGGATCTGGTAGACGTAAGCGAGCACTTGGGCGACGGCAAGGTAAAGCCCGCCGGGAATTTCCTGATCAAGCTCGGTGGAGTAGTAAATCGAACGCGCCAGTGCCGGCGACTCAAGCAGCAGCACTTCGTTGGCCACAGCGATTTCACGGATCTTCAAGGCCAGGAAGTCGCTGCCCTTGGCGATCAGCATCGGCGCCCCACCCTTGTCCGGATCGTACTTGAGCGCTACGGCGTAGTGGGTCGGGTTGGTGATGACCACATCGGCGTCGGGGATCGCCGCCATCATCCGGCGCTGGGACATTTCGCGCTGCAGCTGACGGATCCGTTGTTTAACCTCTGGCTTCCCTTCCTGATCTTTATGCTCGTCACGCACTTCCTGCTTGGTCATCAGCAGTTTCTTGTGGCTTTCCCAAAGCTGCACCGGTACGTCCACCGCGGCAATAACGATCAGCCCGCAAGACATCCATAACGTACTCCAGCCCACCACCTGCAGGCAGTGAATGACGGCCAGCTCCAACGGTTCGTGGGCGATGCGTATCAGGTCATCGATGTCTGACGATAACACCTGCAGGGCCACAGCCAGGATGATCAAAAACTTCGCAAACGCCTTAAGCAACTCCGCCACCGCCTTGAACGAAAACATTCGCTTGAGGCCGGCGGCAGGGTTCATCCGACTGAATTTCGGTGCCAGGGAACCCGCTGCGAATAGCCATCCACCAAGGGAAATCGGCCCGATCAACGCTGCCAGCACCAGGGTGATCATGATCGGCTGAATCGCCAGCAAGGCCGTCAGCCCTGAACTCAACAGGTAAGTGCTCATGGAGCGCTGATCGAGAATGACTTCACGCGACAGGGAGAAATTCTGCCGCATCAATTCCATCAAGTCTTGCGCCAGCGCCCCGCCGAAAATCAGCAGCGCACCGGAACCCGCCAACATGATCGCCAGCGTGTTGAGCTCTTTGGAGCGCGCGATCTCGCCCTTCTCGCGAGAGTCCTTCTTGCGCTTCTCGGTGGGGTCTTCTGTTTTGTCCTGACCGCTTTCGCTCTCAGCCATGACTCAGCGCGCCCGTGCCAGTTCGCGTAACAACTGCAAGGCCTCGGAGGCCAGCGGTTGATACTGATTGATAATGTCCGCCAGCCCGACCCAGACGATGAATAGCCCAAGCACCAGCGTCAGCGGAAAGCCGATAGAAAAGATGTTCAACTGCGGCGCAGCCCGGGTCATCACGCCAAAGGCAATGTTGACCACCAGCAACGCAGTAATCGCCGGCAACACCAGCAACAGCGCGGCACCGAGAACCCAGCCGAGCTTGCCGGCCAGTTCCCAGAAATGATTGACCATCAACCCGCTACCGACCGGCAGCGTAGTGAAGCTTTCAGTGAGGACTTCGAACACCACCAGATGGCCGTTCATGGACAGGAACAACAGCGTCACCAGCATGGTGAAGAACTGCCCGATCACGGCCACCGACACGCCGTTGGTAGGGTCGACCATCGAAGCGAAGCCCATGCCCATCTGGATGGAGACAATCTGCCCCGCGACCACAAAGGCCTGGAAGAACAACTGCAAAGAGAACCCCAGCACTGCACCGACGAGGATCTGCTCGGCAATCAGCAGCAGCCCGCTCAAGTCCAGCGCATTGACCGGCGGCATCGGCGGCAGGCCGGGAGCGATGACCAACGTAATCGCCAGGGCGAAATAAAGGCGCACTCGCGTGGGCACCAGGGTCGTGCCGAACACCGGCATGACCATCAGCAAGGCGCCGACGCGAAACAGCGGCAGCATGAACGTCGCCACCCAGGTACTGATCTGGGTATCGGTCAGTTGGAGCAGCGACATGGTTTAGCCGATGACCTGAGGAATACTGCCGTACAACTGCAGGATGTATTCCATGAAGGTCTGCACCAGCCATGGACCGGCGACGATCAACGTCACCAGCATCACCAGCAGGCGCGGCAGGAAGCTCAGGGTCTGTTCGTTGATCTGCGTAGCGGCCTGGAACATCGCCACCAACAGGCCCACGAGCAAACTCGGAATCACCAGCACGGCAACCATCATGGTGGTCAGCCACAGTGCTTCCCGGAAGATGTCTACCGCAACTTCTGGCGTCATGGCGATACACCGCCGAAGCTGCTCGCCAGCGTACCGATGATCAACGCCCAGCCATCCACCAGTACGAACAGCATGATCTTGAATGGCAGGGAAATGATCAGCGGCGAGAGCATCATCATACCCATGGCCATCAGGACACTGGCCACGACCAGGTCGATGATCAGGAACGGAATGAAGATCATGAAGCCGATCTGGAACGCGGTTTTCAGTTCGGAGGTAACGAACGCCGGAACCAGAATCGTCAGCGGCGCCTGATCGGGCGAGGCGATATCAGTGCGTTTGGACAAGCGCATGAACAACTCCAGATCGCTGCTGCGAGTCTGGGCGAGCATGAAATCCTTGATCGGCACCTGCGCCTTGGCCACGGCGTCTTGAGCGGTGAGTTTCTCCGCCAGATACGGCTGCAAGGCATCCTGATTAACCCGGTCGAATACCGGCGCCATGATGAACAGGGTCAGGAACAGCGCCATGCCCGTGAGGATCTGGTTCGACGGCGTTTGTTGCAGGCCCAGGGCCTGACGCAGGATCGAGAAGACGATAATGATCCGGGTGAAACTGGTCATCAGCATGACGAACGCCGGGATAAAACTCAGCGCAGTCATGATCAGCAGGATTTGCAGGCTGACCGAATACTCCTGAGCGCCGTTGGCATTGGTACCCAAGGTAATCGCCGGGATCGACAACGGATCGGCGGCGAACACCAACGGCGCGGCCAGCATCAGGGCCAGCGTCAAGACGATGCGTAGCGCACCCATTACTTCTTATCCTTATGATCCTTGCCCATCAGCTCCATCAGGCGCTGGGCAAACTCGGGGGTCGCTTTTTCAGTCCCGCTGGGCACTTGCACCGGCTCCTTGAGCACGTGCAACGCGGTGATGGTGCCGGGGCTCAAGCCAAGCAGAATCTGCTCGTTGCCGACCTGCACCAGCATCAGACGGTCACGCGGGCCCAGCGCGCGGGAACCGATCAGCTCGATCACCTGCCCCTTGCCGGCCGGTCCGGCCTGCTGCACCCGTCGCAGCAACCAGGCGAGGAAGAAGATCAACCCCAGCACCAGCAGCAAACCGAACACCAACTGCGTCAATTGCCCGGCCACACCGCTGCTGACCGCGGGTGCGGCGGCCGCAGTAGCGGTCGCTACCGGCTCGGCTGCCAAAACACTGAACGGCAACGCCAGCACAAACCCCAGAACCTTTTTCACTCAGCGCAGCTTCTTGATGCGTTCGCTTGGGCTGATCACGTCAGTCAGGCGGATGCCGAACTTCTCGTTGACCACCACCACTTCACCGTGAGCGATGAGCGTGCCGTTGACCAGTACGTCCAGCGGCTCACCGGCCAGACGATCGAGCTCGATCACCGATCCCTGGTTAAGCTGCAGCAGGTTGCGGATGTTGATGTCAGTGCTGCCGACTTCCATGGAAATCGACACCGGAATGTCGAGGATCACGTCCAGGTTAGGACCGTCGAGGGTGACCGGATCGTTATTTTTCGGCACGCTGCCGAACTCTTCCATCGGCAGACGGTTGGACGGCGAACTGGCGGCATCGGCGGCCAGCAAGGCGTCGATATCGTCCTGCCCGGCGTCGCCGGTTTCTTCCAGGGCCGCAGCCCATTCATCGGCCAGCGCCTGGTCGTCCTGGGTGTTCATATCGTTAGCCATCAATTTGTCCTCGGCGGGCATCCATTCAATCAGGAGCCGTCAGTTAAAAGCACAGGGGGGTTGGAGCGCCGATCAGCGGCGCTCGATCGGCTCGATCACTTGCAACGCGAGGTTGCCTTTGTGCGACCCCATCTTGACCTTGAACGCAGGCACGCCGTTGGCGCGCATGATCATCTCATCCGGCATCTCGACCGGGATAATGTCCCCCGGCTGCATGTGCAAAATGTCCCGCAGGCGCAACTGGCGACGGGCAACCGTGGCACCGATCGGCACGTCTACGTCCAGCACGTCCTGGCGCAAGGCGTTGACCCAGCGCTCGTCCTGATCGTCGAGATCCGACTGGAAGCCGGCGTCGAGCATTTCGCGTACGGGTTCGATCATCGAGTACGGCATGGTCACGTGCAGGTCGCCGCCACCGCCATCGAGTTCGATGTGGAAGGTCGACACCACAATCGCTTCGCTCGGGCCGACGATATTGGCCATGGCCGGGTTCACTTCCGAGTTGATGTACTCGAAGTTCACTTCCATGATCGCCTGCCAGGCTTCCTTCAAATCGACGAAGGCCTGTTCCAGCACCATGCGCACCACACGCAGTTCTGTGGGGGTGAATTCACGCCCTTCGATCTTCGCGTGACGGCCGTCGCCGCCGAAGAAGTTGTCCACCAGTTTGAACACCAGTTTGGCGTCGAGGATGAACAACGCGGTGCCGCGCAACGGTTTGATCTTGACCAGGTTGAGGCTGGTCGGCACGTACAGCGAGTGCACGTATTCGCCGAACTTCATCACCTGCACGCCACCGACGGCAACGTCCGCCGAGCGGCGCAGCATGTTGAACATGCTGATGCGGGTGTAACGGGCGAAACGCTCGTTGATCATTTCCAGGGTCGGCATACGTCCACGGACGATGCGATCCTGGCTGGTCAGGTCGTAGCTTTTGACACTGCCGGGTTCAGCAGCGGTATCGGTCTGTACCAGACCATCGTCGACGCCATGCAACAGCGCATCGATCTCATCCTGGGACAGCAGGTCCTGCACGGCCATGTCGTGTTCCTACTGCAGTACGAAATTAGTGAAAAGCAACTGTTCGATGACCACTTTGCCGAGTTCTTTCTGCGCCACTTCCTGGACGCTGGCCGTGGCTTTCTGACGCAACATTTCCTGGCCGACCGGCGACGCCAGGGTGGCGAAGTCCTGTCCGGAGAACAGCATGACCAGGTTATTGCGGATGACAGGCATGTGAACTTTGAGCGCTTCCAGATCAGCTTGATTGCGACCCTGCATGGTGATGCTCACCTGCATGTAGCGCTGACGACCGTTCTGGTTGTAGTTGGCCACGAAGGCCGGAGCCATGGGCTCGAAAATCGCTGGCTGCTTGCCGACCGGGGCGGTTTCGGCTGCGGCGGCAGGCTTGCTCTGGGCGCTGTGCATGAAGAACCAGGTCGCTCCCACGGACAAGCCGATCGCCAGCAGCAGGGCCACCACGATCACAATGATCAGCTTGAGTTTGCCTTTGGTTGCGGGGTCTTTTACTGCTGCTTCGCTCTTCGCCATGCCAATAATCCGTCACTATTCGGGTTTTCACAGTCGCACGGCAAGGCAAGAGCAAGTGTTATGCCAGAAGTGTCTGGAGACATGGGAGACGGCGGATGACGACCCACCACAAAACAAATGTGGGAGCGGCGGTGCGACGATTCGACTTGCTCGCGAATACGGTTGAACATTCAACATTTCTGTTGTCTGACACACCGCCTTCGCGAGCAAGTCGAATCGTCGCACCGCCGCTCCCACAGGGGTTTTGCGTTTGATCAGGCGTAGTAGTCGACTGCGCTGGAGCCGATGACGCTGGTGGTGCTGGCCACTACTTCGGTAGCTGTTGGCGCAAGCTCCTCATCCATGGAATCGAGGCGACCACCGCTGGCGTTAGTGCGTCCGCCCTGGCCTTGACCTTGTTGAGCCTGTTCCTGCCCTTGGCCCTGCCAGCCACGGGACTGGTCGGACACATTGACGTCGACCTGACCCATGCCCTGCTGCGCAAACATGTCACGCAGGCGATGCATCTGCCCGTCCAGCGCTTCGCGAACACTTGGATGGGCGCTCATGAACGTCACCTGGGTCTGCTGATCCGGAACCATGTTCACCCGAATGTCCAGGCGCCCCAGTTCAGCCGGTTGCAACTGGATGTCGGCGGCCTTGAGATTGGCACTGGACAGGTACATGACCCGGTTCACTACTTCTTCGGTCCAGCCACTCTGATGCATGGCGATCGGTTGATTCACCGGCAATGCGTTGGCGGTTTTCGGCGTGGCCGCCTGGGTCAGTGCCGCCAGACGGTTGGCGAAATCGTCGACCCGGGTATCGCTACTCGCGGACTTCAGGTCCTTGAGACCGTCATCGATAAGACCACCGAAGGCCTTGTCGCCGCCCTGGCCGGTGCTGTCCTTGTCGGCTTGCACATCGAGCATGCTCGCCATGCCTGCGGCGAAGGTCTGCGCCGAGGTTGACTCGCCGTCGGCCTGGGCCTGGGCCTGGGTCGGTGCCTGGGTCGGCGCCGCTTTGGGCTGAGCCTGACTCGCAGCCGAAATATGGCCGCCCCGCTCCATGGCCATACGCACGGCCGGCAACGCATCGAGAGGATCGGCTTCGGGATCGAAATCGCTATCCACCGTTGCAGCAGCAACTGGCGCCGCAGTCACTGCCGCAGCAACTGGCGCTTCGACCTGCGGCGCCACGGTGACGACCACTGGAGGGGCTTGCGGAACGGGGGTTGCCACCACTGCCTGCAACGGTGGCAGTAACGAAGGATCGAGGGCTGGATCAACCGGCGCGGTGTCGACTACCGGCGTTTCGGCAGCCTCCGACGCATCATCGCTGGCAGTCTTGTCGTCAGCCTGCGCCGGTTTATCGGCGGGCAAGGATTTGCCGCTATCGGCAACCGCAGGTTCCGGGGCGGCAGACGTGTCGTTGCTGACGTCCTTTTTATCAGGGCTGTCCGGCGCTTTATCGCGTATCGGCTTGGCCGATCCATCACCCACCGCAGAGGGTTTGTTCCGGGCTTGATTGGCGTAGACCTGAGCGAAGCTGGATGCCTTGTCCCCAGGCTCAGCGGCCAGCGCCGGTGTATTGGCGGAAGCGGCTTGAGTCTTGGCCTGCGCGGCGGCCTGAAGAAGCATATTGGGAGTAACGGGCATGGAACGGTCTCCGCTGCACTGGGATCGTAGGTACAGTTGACGGAGATTAGTGCAAAGGTCGCGCCAGGTTTGAGTGATAGGCGCTAAAAGCGCCGGACGGTCTCATTGGCAGAGAGAGAACGCTGACGCTCGGCCTCATAGAGCGGCCGGACAAACGCAAATTCGTCATCAATTTCGCCCACCAGTTTTTCAATGCCGGCGAGACTTTTTTGCTTGGCGCGCTGCTCCAGCTCATGGCACAACTCAGCCAGGCGAATGGCGCCCATGTTGCTGCTGCTGCCCTTGAAACTATGGGCGGCATTCATGAGCTGCGCAGCATCTTCAACCTTTCGCAAGATGCGCAAACGCTCTTCGGAATCGGCGAGAAAGGTATCCAGCAACGTCGGATACTCATCCTCCATGACCTCTTGCAACGCGTTCAGTACGTCGCGGTCCAGGTGTGTGTCAGCCACTTGCTCACTCCTTGATCAAGAATGCGTGGATTATGCCAGAGCCTCCCAGAAAAACTCCACGCGGGCACTTCGACCATCGTCGGACCAACTCGCATTGTGGCCCAGCTGACGGATCAGACTGACGCCACGTCCCGACAGACGGACACCATCCACGGGCAGCTCCATCACCCGCGCGACATCGAAACCCTTGCCACTGTCTTCAACCCGAACAGCCAGGCACCCGCCATCGCCCTTGGGTGTCACCTGCAAATGCACCCGCACGAAGCCGTCCTGCAACTCGTCCAAGCGTGTATTGCGTTGTTGATAATAGCGGGTAAAACCCGAGGCATCACGCTTGAGCGCCGAATCCAGCCCCAGCACTCCATGCTCCAGGGCATTGGAATACAGTTCGGCCAACACACTGTAGAGCGCCCCGCTCTGAGCCCGCAGACCGTGGACCTCAAGCAGCAATTGCAGAAGATACGGCAGCGGATTGAAGCGTTTGAGCGTGGCGGCGCGGAATTCGAAACTCACTGACCAGTCCAGCGGGCAGGACTGACCACTGTCGGAATACACCAGCGCCGGCGGGCTCAGTTGTGCGGCCTCCAGCAGACTGACCTCGACCATGCTCACGTCATCACGGGCCTCGCCGCGAAAGTCCCGCAACGCCTGCTCGATCTCTTCGAACAACTCATCAGGCTGACGATTGGCCGCAAACACCTGCTGCAATCGCTCCACACCAAACAACTGTTCGTTGGCATCGCAGGTATCGATCACCCCGTCGGACAACAGGAAGATCCGATCCCCGACCGCCATCGGAAACACCTCGGTGCGGTCATCAAAGGATTGCGGGCTCAGCACGCCAAGCGGCAAATGCCGAGCCGTCAGGGGCGTGCGCTCACCGCTGGCGATGCTGTGCAGATATCCGTCCGGCATTCCGCCGTTCCACACCTCCACCGAGCGTCGCTGAAAACTCAGGCACAGCAGCGTTGCACAACAGAACATGTCCACCGGCAGGATGCGCTTGAGCTTGGCATTCATCTCGCGCAGGGTTTCGGACAGGCCGTAACCCTTGGCGGTCATGCCATAGAAAACTTCGGCCAAGGGCATGGCACCGACCGCGGCCGGCAAACCGTGACCGGTAAAATCGCCGAGCAGCACGTGCATGTCGCCGGCCGGGGTGAACGCGGCCAGCAGCAGATCGCCGTTGAACAACGCATAAGGCGATTGCAGGTAGCGGATATTGGGTGCATTCAGGCAGCCGGAGTGGGCCACCTTGTCGAACACGGCTTTGGCCACCCGCTGCTCGTTGAGCAGGTAGTCGTGGTGCCTGGCGATCTGGTCGCGCTGTTGCAACACCGTGGCCTGCAACCGCCGCAAGCGGTCCATCGCCTTGATCTTGGCGGCGAGGATCACCTGGTTGTAGGGCTTGGCCAGAAAGTCATCGCCCCCAGCCTCCAGACAGCGGGCCAGCGCTTCGCTTTCGGTCAGCGACGTCAGGAAGATGATCGGCACCAGGGTTTCCCCGGCCAATACCTTGATCTGCCGCGCCGCCTCGAAACCGTCCATCACTGGCATCATCGCGTCCATGAGCACCAGTTGCGGTCGTTGCTGACGAAACGCTTCAACGGCTTCGGCACCGTTGGCGGCCGTCAGCACCTCATGCCCCTGACGACGGACGATGGTCGACAGCAGCATGCGATCGGCCGCGCTGTCTTCAGCGATCAGGATCGTCAGCGGTTCGAACGGCGACTGCATGCCGTTCAACTGATGTCGAACAGTTTGTCGAAATTGGAGATGGCGAGGATCTTCTTCACGTCGGTGCTGCTGTTGACGACGCGAATATCGGAACTGTCGCCACCCGCGTGATCACGCAGCAAGAGCAACATGCCCAGCGCCGAACTGTCGAGGTAGGTGGCATCTTTCAAGTCGACGACAACTGCGGAGAGCTTCTTGTCCTCATAGGACTCACGAAACTCCTGATGCTTGGCGAAATCGAATCGCCCCTTGACCGATATCGTCAGCTTTTGCCCATCTTGGGATACTTCTGTAACGACTGGCATTTAACGGCTTCCTTGTCATTGGTGAGCGTACGTGTACAAGGTTTAGCACTTGGCTGGGGCTGGAGCAAGATCAAAAGAAGGCACCACTCAATAAGGATCCTGACGCGGCAACCGCTGGGACAACTCATCCAGCAGCTTTTGCTCGCGCCGGTCTTCCAGCCGCCGCGCCTCATCCATGTAGCGCAACACCAGTTTGCGCAAGCCTTCGACCCGGGCAAACGCCTCCTGCCAGGATTCCCGCGCCTTGTTCAGGTTGTTTTGATGCCATACCAGGCTTTGTCGCTGCTGGTCGATGGCGGTACCCAGTTGCGCGAGGAAGCCTTGATAACCCAGCAGCCATTGGCCCGACACGCCACTGCTGCCGCGCACGATCCACTGCTCTTGATAGTCGAGACGAAAGGCTTCGAGGTCGGCGAGTTTGCTTTCTGCCAGGCGGACTTGCCCCTGGAAGTGCCCGAGACGCAGGACCGCGGTTTTCTCGGCCTTTTCGGCCATTTCGACCACGGGGGCCAGGCGCGAGGCTCGGCTCTGGGCCATGGCCGGTTAGCCGCCGGCCGCGGGAGCGAAAATCGTGCCGAGATAGGCTTCGCTTTCGCCCAGGCTGATGCTGTCGTTCAGGCCCTGGCGCAGATATTTCACCAACTGCGGTTGCAGGGAGATCGCCAGGTCGGTTTCCCGATCACCACCGGCCACATAGGCGCCCACGCTGATCAAGTCACGACTCTGCTGATAACGCGACCACAACTGCTTGAAATACTGGGCGCGCATCATGTGTTCGGGCGTAACCACCGACGGCATGACCCGGCTGATGGACGCTTCGATATCAATGGCCGGGTAATGACCTTCCTCGGCCAGGCGCCGGGACAGCACGATGTGCCCGTCGAGTACGCCTCGCGCGGCGTCGGCAATCGGATCCTGCTGGTCATCGCCTTCGGACAGTACGGTGTAGAACGCGGTGATCGAACCGCCGCCCTTCTCGGCATTACCGGCCCGTTCCACCAGTTTCGGCAGTTTGGCGAACACCGATGGCGGATAACCCTTGGTCGCTGGCGGCTCGCCGATGGCCAGGGCGATTTCCCGCTGGGCCTGGGCGAAACGGGTCAGGGAGTCCATGAGCAGCAGGACGTTCTTGCCCTTGTCGCGAAAATATTCGGCGATTCGTGTGCAGTACATCGCCGCGCGCAGACGCATCAGCGGCGCATCGTCCGCCGGGGACGCCACCACCACCGAACGCTTGAGCCCTTCTTCGCCGAGGATGTGTTCGATGAATTCTTTAACTTCACGACCCCGCTCACCGATCAGCCCGACGACGATGATGTCGGCCTCGGTGAAGCGGGTCATCATGCCCAGCAGCACACTCTTGCCCACGCCCGTACCGGCGAACAGGCCCAAACGCTGACCGCGACCGACCGTCAACAAACCGTTGATGCTGCGAATGCCCACGTCCAGCGGCTCGCTGATCGGTTCGCGCTTGAGCGGGTTGATGGTCGGGCCGTCCATCGGCACCCAGTCTTCGGCCTTCATCCCGCCCTTGCCGTCCAGCGCGCGACCGGCGCCATCGAGCACCCGCCCGAGCATGCTCATGCCCATCGGCAGACGGCCGGTATCAGCCAGAGGAACCACACGGGCACCGGGAGCGATGCCGGCAACGCTGCCGACCGGCATCAGAAACACCTTGCTGCCGGAGAAGCCCATGACTTCGGCTTCGACCTGCACCGGGTGATAACTGTCGTCGTTGATGACCATGCAGCGGCTGCCCATGGCGGCGCGCAAGCCCTCGGCTTCGAGGGTCAGGCCGACCATGCGCAGCAAGCGGCCCTCAAGGATCGGCGCACCTTCCAGCTCCGTGGCCTCGGCGTAGCCGCCGAGGCGCTTGGCGAAGCTGGTGCGATCAAGGCGCATCGGGAACGTCCAGTTCAGGTTCGACCGGCGCGACCGCTGGCTTGTCGCTGATCGGCAGTTCCAGGCTCAGGTCCGGCGCGGCCGGGTGCAAGGCCTGTTCGTGCAACTGATCGAACAGCTTGTCCATGACCCGCGCAACGCGGGTTTCGACCGTGGCGTCGATACGGCTGTGTTCAGTCTCGACCCGGCAACCGCCGGGCAACAATGCCTCGTCCTCGACGATGCGCCAGGTTTCTTCATGGCGCTCGCGCAGGGCTTTGACCTGTTCGAAATCTTGCGGATTGATGTACAGCCGCACATTGCCCACGCCCAGCGGCAAGAGTTTGAGAGCCTCGCGCATGACGTGTTCGATCTGCGTCGAGTCGATGGCGAGTTCGCGCTGAATCACCTGTTTGGTGATGTGCTGCACCAGGTCGACCAGGGACTTTTCGATCAAGGTGTCTTGCTCGGCGATAGGCTCGAACAAATGCCCCATCAATTGCTCCAGAGCAGCAATCTTGGCGGCCAGCGCCACTTCGGCTTCCTGACGAACCTTGAGCGTGGTGCTGTGGAAACCTTCTTTCTCGCCCGTGGCGAAGCCTTCGTTGTAGGCCTCCTGGCGAATGCTTTCGAGTTCTTCGAGGGTCAGTGGCTGGACTTCATCCAGTGGCACTTCTTCCATTTCCGGCGGCTCGGGCTCAGGCTCGGGCTCAGGTTCCGGCACGAACGGATCGAAACTGGGCAGCGACCAGACGTCGAAACCACCGACGTCTTTGCCACGGATCAGGTCGGTGTTGGACTCATCATGTTTGGACGACATAGTGACCTTAGATCATCTCTTCGCCGCCCTTCCCGCCGAGAACGATTTCTCCGGCTTCGGCCATACGGCGGGCAATGGTGAGGATTTCTTTCTGCGCCGTTTCCACGTCGCTGACGCGCACCGGGCCTTTGGCCTCGAGGTCGTCGCGCAACAGTTCGGCCGCCCGTTTGGACATGTTCTTGAAGATCTTCTCTTTGACGCCTTCGTCCGAACCCTTGAGGGCCAGCACCAACACGTCGGAGGACACTTCGCGCAACAGCGCCTGAATGCCGCGATCGTCGACATCGGACAGGTTGTTGAACACGAACATGAGGTCTTCGATCTGACCGGACAGGTCTTCGTCGACTTCGCGGATCGAGTCCATCAACTGACCTTCGATCGAGCTGTCGAGGAAGTTCATGATGTCCGCCGCGCGCTTGATGCCACCCAAGGTGGTGCGCGAGGCATTCGAGTTGCCAGAGAACTGCTTCTCGAGAATCTGGTTGAGTTCTTTCAGGGCCGCCGGCTGCACGGTGTTCAGCGAGGAGACCCGCAGAATGATGTCCAGCCGCACCTTGTGGTCGAAGTTGCCGAGCACTTCGCCCGCCTGGTCCGGATCGAGATACGCCACCACGATCGCCTGGATCTGCGGGTGCTCGTAACGGATCACGTCGGCGACGGCGCGCGGCTCCATCCACTTCAGGCTGTCGAGGCCACTGGTGTTGCCGCCCAGCAGGATCCGGTCGATCAGGCCGTTGGCCTTGTCTTCGCCCAGGGCCTGGGTGAGCATTTTGCGCACGTAGTCATCGGAGCCGACGCCGAGGCTGGTCTGGTCGCCGACGATGTCGACGAACTCGCTCATCACCTGCTCAACCTGCTCGCGGTGCACGTTGCCCATCTGGGCCATCGCCACACCCACACGCTGGACCTCTTTGGGCCCCATGTGGCGCAGCACTTGCGCGGCATCGGTGGAACCGAGGGACAGCAGCAGAATCGCGGCTTTGTCGACCTTGGTCAGTTTGGCGGCAACGGCTCGGTTATCACTCATCTGCGTTAATCCACTCTTTCACGACCTGGGCCACGCGCCCCGGATCTTCTGCCACCAGACTCTTGATTGCGTTCAACTGTGCGTCATAGCCTTCGCTCGGGCTCGGCAGCAGAATGCTGGTCGGGCCACCGAGACTGACGCGGTCGTTGGCCAGTTCGCCGTCCAGGCCGCCCATGCCACCCAACTCGACGTCGCTGCCAATGCCCAGCTGTTTGTCTTTGCCGCCGCCGGTGATGTTGTTAAGCACCGGACGCAGCACACCGAACACCAGCACCAGGATGAACAAGACACCCAGCACTTGCTTGACGATGTCCCAGAACCACGGCTGGGAGTAGAACGGAATTTCGGCAATCACTTCCCCGCGCTCGGCGGAGAACGGCATGTTGATCACGCTGACGCTGTCGCCACGGCTGGCGTCGAAGCCGACGGCGTCCTGTACCAGGCGAGTGAAGCGCGCCAATTCATCGGCGGTCCACGGCGCACGGGTGGTCTCACCGTTGGCCGCGTTGATCTTGACCTGGTCATCCACCACCACCGACACCGACAGGCGATTCAAGCGGCCCTGCTGTTGTTTGGTGTGGCTGATGGAACGGTCGAGTTCGAAGTTCTTGGTGGATTGTTGACGCTTGTCCGCCGGATACGGTGCAAGCATAGGCTGGCCGGTGGCCGGGTCCATGATTTGCTGACCGTTGGCATCCAGCAGTGGCTGGCCTGGCTGCACCATGCCGGCCGACGCGGTAGCGCCACCGGTAGTTTGCGGCGCAGAAGCTGGCGCGGGCGGCTGGTTGCTCAGGGCACCCGGCACACCTTGTGGGCCATTGCTGGCGGTACGTTGTTCGTTGACCGACTGCTCGCTGCGCAACGCCGGTTGGTCCGGGTTGAACTGCTCGGAGGTCGATTCGACGGCACTGAAATCCACATCGGCCGAGACTTCGGCTTTATAGCGATCGTTGCCCAGCACCGGTTGCAGAATGTTGTGCACGCGCTGAGTCAGCATGCTTTCCATGCGACGGCTGTAATCGAATTGCTTGCCGGCCATGGTCAGTTCGGAATTTTCCGCCTGATCCGACAGCAGGTTGCCCTTCTGGTCGACGACAGTGATCTGGGATTTGCTGAGTTCGGGAACGCTGGTGGCCACCAGGTTGATGATCGCCAGTACCTGACCCGGCTCCAGCGAACGACCGGAATACAGCTCCACCAAAACCGAGGCGCTCGGCTTGCGCTCGTCGCGCACGAACACCGAACTTTTCGGAATCGCCAGGTGCACGCGAGCACCCTTGACGTTGTTCAGGCTGGAAATGGTGCGGGCCAGTTCGCCTTCGAGACCACGACGATAACGGGTCGCTTCCATGAACTGGCTGGTGCCGAGGCCCTGGTCCTTGTCGAGAATTTCAAAGCCGATGTTGCCGTCGCTGGGAGTGACACCAGCGCCCGCGAGTTTGATTCGCGCACGGGACAGGTCATCGGCCTTGACCAGCAAGGCACCGGAATTCGGTTCAACGGTATAGGGAATGTCGGCTGCGGCCAGGGTATCCATGACCTGTTTGGCGTCCATACCGGCAAGGCTGCCGTACAGAGGCCGGTAGTCCGGCTGCTGGGACCACAACACCACGGCAAAGCCAATCGCCACGCTCGCAGCCAGGCCGACCAACAGGCCCACCTGACGCAACATGGTCATCTCGGAGAGGTTTTCCAGAAAGGACAACCCGAACAGCGGCGGCTTGCCGTCTATTGGAGTGGCCTTGGCCGGAACATTATCGGCGACTGCTTCTGCCATGACTCAATTCGTCCTTAAACCGGCATCTGCATGATGTCTTGGTATGCCTGAACCAGCTTGTTGCGTACTTGGGTCAACGCTTGAAAAGACACGCTGGCCTTCTGCGAGGAAATCATCACGTCCGTCAGGTCGACGCCGCTTTTGCCAATCTCGAAGGCACTGGCCAACTGACTGGACGCCTGTTGGGTGTCGTTCACTTTATTGACGGCCTGACCGAGCATGTCGGAAAAGCTGCTGCCACCCATTTCAGGAACTGCGGCAGTCGATTTCGACGCAGACATGGCATCCATTTGCATGGAACGCATGTCCAGCATCAATCGATTAAATTCAATACCTTGGCTCATGGTCTACTCTCTCTGGCGACCCGCAATTTTTTGACACTCACTCGGCGGGTAGTGAGGTGTTAGCAACAAGGGTGCCAGCTCCGTGGCCACTCCAAACAAAAGCCGTCCCGGGCTTTGCATAGCTAACGAATCAAGTGGCGAACAAATAAGCTTCCACGTCCATTCCGGCATCTCGCATCTGCGCCAGCTTGTAACGCAGGGTGCGCGGGCTGATGCCCAAGCGCTCGGCGGCCTCTTTGCGACGACCGCGCTCGGAACGCAAGGTGTCGATGATCATCTGGAATTCACGGCGACGCAGGTCATCACCCAGCGCCCCGCCCGACTCGGATTCGACCTCCACAGTTCGCACGGACGTCGACACCAAGGCTGGCAACGGCGCACAGGCGACCGGCCCGGCCAGACAGAAATCCTCAGGCTGTATCAATCCGCCCTGCTGCAGGATCAGCGCCCGCTGAATCGCGTTATCCAGTTCACGCACATTACCTGGCCATGGATAACCGATCAGGCACGCCTGAGCCTCAGGCGACAGACTTGCCGCGGCATGCTTCATTTTATTGACGTACTTGGCCAGAAGACGCTCGGCCAATGGCAGGATGTCGGCGGTACGTTCGCGCAACGGACGCCAGGCCAGCGGAAACACCGACAGGCGATAGTAAAGGTCTTCGCGAAAACGTCCCGCTGCCACCTCACCGGCCAGGTCACGGTTGGTGGTCGCGACCACTCGAATGTCCAGCGTGATCGGCTTGCGAGCGCCGACTCGCTCAACTTCGCGCTCCTGCAAAACTCGCAGCAACTTGGCCTGGAGCCCGAGAGGCATTTCGGAAATTTCATCGAGCAGGATCGTGCCGCCATCAGCTTGCTCGAACTTGCCGGCCTGCGCCGCGATGGCGCCGGTGAACGAGCCCTTTTCATGACCAAACAACGTGGCTTCGAGCATGTTGTCGGGGATGGCTGCGCAGTTGATCGCAATGAACGGCTGACTGGCACGGTGAGAGTGCTGATGGATGTAACGCGCCAGCACTTCCTTGCCGGTCCCGGACTCGCCGGAGATCAATACCGTGGAATCACTGCGCGCCACCCGTGCGGCCAATTCCAGCAATTGCGCACTGGCCGGCTCGAACGCTACAGGCCCCTCGCCCTCGGTCGTGCCGAGACTGCCCAGCGCATGACGCGCCACCAGATCGAGCAAGGCTTTGGGCTCGAACGGTTTGACCAGGTAATCCGCCGCGCCCTGGCGCATCGCATCGACTGCCCGCTCCACGGCGCCGTGAGCCGTCATCAGCAACACCGGCAACTGCGGCTGACGAGTGCGCAGCAATCCGAGCAGTTGATGGCCGTCCATGCCCGGCATGTTGACGTCACTCAGCACCAGGTTGAACGCCTCATTACCAACCGCCGCCAGCGCTTCTTCAGCCGAGCCTACCGCCGTGTAGTCGTGCCCCGCGAGCAGCAGCGTATCCGCCAGTGCTTCGCGTAGCGCGCGGTCATCCTCGACCAGTAAAACCTTGATTGCCATGTCCTTCACTCCGCTCCCTGAGCGTGGGGCTTTTCACCGGAAAAAAGCGGCAGGATGACCTGGGCACACGTGCCGCGACCGAGCCGCGAGCGCAGCTGCAATTCTCCTTGATGAGCACGCGTCACTGCCTTGACCACGGTCAGGCCGAGGCCGGTTCCGGTGGTTTTAGTGGTAAAGAAGGGTTCCCCCAGGCGCGCCAGTACTTTCGTATCGATGCCACTACCGCTGTCGCTGACCGCTACACGCAGGTTGTTGTCACGGGTATAGAAATGGACTTTCAAACGCACATCGCCGGCACCGGCCTGGATGGCGTTCTCGATCAGGTTCAGGATCGCCCCGACCAGGGTGTCGCGATTGCACAACAACTCGCCGGAATGACTGTCGCACTGCCAGCGAATTGGCAGGTCCTGCACATGGGTCAGCGCGGCCGCCTGCAGCGACTGCATCAGCATTTTGGGCGTGACGCGATCGGTCAGCGGCAGCTCGCCGCGCGCAAACACCAGCATGTCGCGAACCTGATGCTCCAACTCATGCAGACGCTCTTTCAGGCGTCCGGCAAAACGTTGCTGGGTCTCGACCGGCAACGCCTGTTCAGTCAAATGACTGGCGTAGAGCAAGGCAGCGGACAAGGGGGTACGAATCTGATGAGCCAGCGAAGCGACCATTCGGCCGAGGGACGACAGACGTTCGTGGCGGGCCAGCTGATCTTGCAGATGACGGGTTTCAGTCAGGTCGTTGAGCAACACCAACTGACCGGGCTCGGCATCCAGCGAGCGAGTGGAGATCGACAAACGCCGACCGTCCTTGAGCGAGATTTCGTGACCGTCGTCTTCACGGGGCGCAAAGCAGCGGGCAATGACATGACGCCACAGCTCGCCTTCGAGGGGCAGACCGAGCAGTTCGCAGGCAGCGGGGTTGGCTTCGCGCACGATGCCTTGGGCGTCGATGACGATGACGCCGCCGGGCAACAGATCGAGGAGGTTTTGCAGCCGGTTGGCCAGGCGTTCTTTTTCCGCGAGCTCCTGCATGCGCTGAGCGCTGACCACCGCCAGCTCACCCTTGAGCTCGGTGACCCGGGCTTCGAGCATGCTGTAGGAGTCGGTCAATTGGCTCGACATCTGGTTGAACAGTGCAAACGCCTGCTCAAGGCCAAGCCGGCTCGCCTGCTCTACGGACGACGGTTGTCCCGCAGCGTCAGGGACAGGTGACATCTGGGCGGCTTGGGGCATCGTGCTCTCTCGCTTGGCTGACCGTCAGTTAAACGGAACGTTGCGAGGGATCTAGCAATACCCGTGCCTAAAAAAAACCGCCTACAAATGAAGGGTTTGAAAAACAGGCGTCAATCATCCGCCTGTTCATCACCGTCACGACGGCTCATGCCGTACTTGCGCATCTTTTCCACCAGCGTGGTGCGACGAATGCGCAGGCGTTCAGCGGCGCGCGCCACGATGCCATTGGCATCATCCAGCGCCTGCTGAATCAGCCCTTGTTCCAGACCACCGAGGTAGTCCTTCAGGTCCAGGCCTTCCGGCGGCAGCATGGCGCCGACAGAGAAGTCCGGAGTATGACCGTTGATGGCCACCCGTTCTTCAAGATCGCTGCGCAAGCTGTCGACCAGTTGCTCGTCTTCATCATCGACGTAACGGAATTTCTTCGGCAACTCGACCACGCCGATCACCCCATACGGATGCATGATCGCCATGCGCTCCACCAGGTTGGCGAGTTCGCGGACGTTGCCCGGCCAGCCGTGACGGCACAGCGACATGATCGCTGCGGAATTGAAACGGATCGAACCACGCTTCTCGTGCTCCATGCGCGAGATCAACTCGTTCATCAGCAACGGAATGTCTTCGACACGCTCTCGCAGTGGCGCCATTTCGATCGGGAACACATTCAGGCGGTAGTACAAGTCTTCGCGGAAGGTGCCGATCTCGATCATGCTTTCGAGATTCTTGTGGGTCGCGGCGATGATGCGAACGTCAACGCTTTGGGTCTTGTTGCTGCCCACGCGCTCGAAGGTGCGTTCCTGCAATACCCGCAGCAACTTGACCTGCATCGGCAACGGCATGTCACCGATTTCATCGAGGAACAGCGTGCCGCCATTGGCCAGTTCGAAACGCCCGGCGCGGCTGGTGATTGCCCCGGTGAAGGCGCCCTTCTCGTGGCCAAACAGTTCGCTTTCCAGCAACTCGGCCGGGATCGCCCCGCAGTTGACCGGTACGAACGGCGCATCACGACGCTTGGAGTGATAGTGCAGGTTGCGCGCGACCACTTCCTTGCCGGTCCCGGACTCACCGAGGATCAGCACACTGGCGTCGGTGTCGGCGACTTGCTGCATCATCTGACGGACGTGTTGAATCGCCCGACTGGTGCCGACAAGACTGCGGAAAAGATTGGGTTCACGGTGACGGCCGCGCTCGCGGGCCTGGTCATACATCTCGCGATAGACCTGGGCACGGTGCAGGGAGTCGAGCAATTTGCTGTAGCTGGGTGGCATTTCGAGGGTCGAAAGCACTCGGCGACGCTGGTCTTCAGGCAAGTCAACGGAAGAATTATCACCCATTAACAAAACCGGAAGGAACTCATCCCAGGTTGAGAGTGTCTTTAACAAGCCCACGAGTGCACCAGGAGCATTGACCGTCCCGATGAGGACACAGATTACTTCACGACTTGATGACAATGAGCCGACAGCCTGCTGCCAGTCATGGCTACCGCAGGGTAAATTTTCTTCGCCAAGAAAATTTAAAATCACCGCCAAGTCGCGGCGGCGGACGCTATCGTCATCAATCAGCAGAATTTTGGTTTCACGCCACATGCAATAGCAACTTCCCTAGTCAACTCAATGCCCAAAATGATGGGGCAAGCTAGACGCTTGCAGACACGTTATGCCTGTAGACGCCTGAAATCTGGAACCAGCCACTAGTTAAGTCAAAAAACCGTGCACAGTCAAATTTATGGCGCACTATGTTTGGATTAACCGGGGATTAACCAAACAGATGGTAAACCTTTGCCGCGTTCTGTGCTTGGTGGATCTGCGACATCTCTTCAACTATCGCTTGCCGCTCCCCTGTCGCCGCCTCAAGAAGCTGTTTATACACCCCCAACAACTCCTCAAGATTATCGCGTAACGCGGCCTCGTCCACCGAAGCTTCACTCAAGACGTCTTCCATGCAGGAACGGCAAGCCAGGTCCAACTCGCCAATGGCTTCCCAGTTACGCTCAGCCAAAGCACCGACCAGGCCTTCACGGGTTTGTTCGATTCGCTGCAATACAAGACTCATGGTGATCTCCTTAAAACTGCGGACCCGGCGCGGCGATAGCATCCCAGCCGTCTTTGACGGTGCGAAGCAAATCAGCGACTTCGTCGAGAATCTTTGGATCTGTCTTGATGTTGGCCTCGGCCAGACGCTTCATCATATAGGTGTAGAGATTATCCAGCTCACCCACCGACTCGGCCTGGTTTTCCAGATCCAGACCTTCACGCAGACCACCGATGATGCCGATGGCCTTGCCGATCAGAACGCCTTTATTGGCGATATCCTTGCGCTCCATCGCACCTTTGGCCTGCGCAATACGGTCAAGGCCACCCTCCATCAGCATCTGCACCAGACGATGAGGGCTGGCTTCGGACGTTTGCGCCTGAGCGCCAATCTTCTGGTATTGGCGAAGGGCTAACATTGGATTCATGTTGTACCTCATCAAAAATCTGTGGTTCGTATAACCAGTGTATCGACGATGCGTCAAAAAACTTTAGTCGCAAAAACACAAAAGCCCGGAGCGTTGAACGACGCTGCCGGGCTTTTGGCGCTACTGGGTTATCAGCTGTTCTTCTGCTGCGCAGCTATCGCTTCGAACATCGAGGTGATGTTGCTGGCCGTGGCTTTCAGCTTGCCGACGAGTGTATCCATGTCGTTGTATTTTTTGGTCAGTACCGCGGTCAGGGTCTCGATACGACGATCCAGGGCTGCCTGGTCGTTGGTCAACTTGGTCTTGGTTTTGTTCAGACTGGTCGTACGCTGATCCAGAATACCGCCGGTATCTGCAAACGGTGCGACAGCCTTCGTCATCCGTTCCAGCAGACCGTTATTACCCGTGAACAACTCCTGAACTTCACCGCCCAGTTTTTTGTCATTCATCGCAGCAGTGAACTTGGTGCTGTCAAAATCGAGCGCACCGGTCTTCTGATTGGTGGTAATACCCAACTGCGCGAGCACAGTGAGCTTGTCACCTGAACCGGTTTCCGACAGAGGCGAGCGAATAGCCGACAGGATCGAACGTGGCAGCGCATCACCGGTCAATGCTGCCGGAACGGTCAGCTTGCCATCATCATCGAGCGAAGACTTGGTCAACGAGGTGACGCTGTTGGCGATAGCGTTGTAGGCATCGACGAACTTTTGGATCGACGCCTTCAGGCCATCGGTGTTCGTCGCCACGGTAACAGTCGAGGTCCCTACAGCCACCAGGTTAAACGTCAGGCCGGAGACCGCCTTATCCACGGTATTGCTCTTGCTGGTCAGTGCCATACCATCGACGGTGAAATTTGCATCAACAGCCAAAGCACCAATAGAACCAGCAGAAGCGGCGGTCATTGGAGAGGCAGTAGTACCCACGACTTGCGTGCCGTCGATGGTCAGCTCAGGGATGCCAGTGACGGAAATATCCGAGCCGACTCCTGTAGTGGTCGAACCCAACACCAGACGCGACCCAAAGGAGTCAGTCACGATATTGGCGCTGATACCGGCGCCCTTGAGCGAGGCATCGGCGTTGATCGAATCTCGAACCGATTGCAGTGTAGCGCCGGGTTTTATATCGAGATTGAATGTCGCGGTACCCTGCTTGATGGTCATCGGGCCATCAGTAATAGCGCTGGTCGTACCGCCAGCAAACGCAGCACTGGTCACTTTGGACGACGTGGCCAGGTTGCCGACGTTGATGACGTAGTTGCCGCCCACGGCCGAGTTACTGGCGGTGGCTGTGACAAATTTCACATCAGAGGAAGTCGCAGCAAAGCCGGGAAACTGCGGGTTGGTTTTGCTACCCAAATCAGTCATGGATTTGGTAAACGCAGCCATCAAGGACTTCAAGGTGCCAATACCGGAGATGCTTGCGGTGTTAACCTTAGTCCCGCGGTCGATCTGACCTTGCTTGGCCGCTTTGTCAGCGTTCACCAAGGCTTTGACGATAGCACCGGTATCAAGGCCTGAGCCTAAACCCGTGCCCGGTAGAATTGGACTTGCCATGTGGAACTCCCTTCAGTGTGTCGCCGGCCTTTTGACCACTACAACGCCCAAAAGAACATAGCAACAAAATTCATGCCAGCTGTCAGACTTTTGCGCTGAACAACAGGCTGCTTGCATCATTCAAGCTATTGGCCAGCTTAAGGACTTCTTCGTTGGGGATCTGACGAATCACCTCACCGGAGTCACTGGCAATCACTTTTACCACAACTTTGCCTGAAGGCTCGTCAATCGAGAACTCCAGGTTGCGCTTGACCGACTGAACAAACTTTTCGATTTCCTGAACGGCCATCTTCAGTTGTTCCTGCTCGGTTTGAGTGCCTTTACTTTCTTCCTTGACGGCAACCACTGGTGCAGTTTCCGCTAGAGGCTTCTGCGCCGGCTTATCGGCAACAGTCGTCGCCTGCTTGGCCGCAGGATAAGACAAGTTCAGCTTCACGCTCATATCCATGTCCATCACCTCTTAAACTAAAAAAGCGAGAGAGCGCGACGTGCGCACTCCCCCGCCAAAACTCACCCAGCTATTACTGAAGCAGTTTCAGTACAGCGGATGGCAGTTGGTTGGCCTGAGCCAGAATTGCGGTGGAAGCTTGTTGCAGAGTTTGTTGCTTGGTCAGCTGTGCAGTTTCCGAAGCGAAGTCGGTATCTTGTACGCGACCCAGTGCAGCGCTGGCGTTTTCGTTGATGTTCTGCAGGTTGGAGATGGTGCTGGTCAGACGGTTCTGGGCAGCACCGAGGTCCGCACGGCTGGTGTTGATGGTTTTCAGGGCCGCGTCGATTGCGTCGATTGCAGCAGCGGTGCTGGCTTCTGCAGTGGCGCTGTCGTTACCGGTGATGGCGACGGCAGCAGAGTCAACGCTCAGGGTGGCAGCATCGAAGCCGCTATCCAGAGTGATGGTGATCTGGTTGGTAGCGCCGGTGTTGGAACCGACCTGGAAGGTCATGGTGCCAGCGGTGCCATCGATCAGGTTTTTGCCGTTCAGGTTGGTCGACTTGGCAATACGGGTCAGTTCGTCCGACATGGTTGCGAACTCTTTGTTCAGAGCAGCACGGTCGTCGGTACCGTTGGAATCGTTTCGGGATTGAACAGCCAGTTCACGCATACGCTGCAGAATGTTGGTCGATTCTTGCATCGCGCCTTCAGCAGTCTGAGCGATCGAGATACCGTCGTTGGCGTTTTTGATCGCCATGGTCTGACCACGGATCTGCGAGGTCATACGGGTAGCGATTTGCAGGCCGGCAGCGTCGTCTTTAGCGCTGTTGATTTTCAGGCCGGAAGACAAACGGGTCATCGAAGTCGACAGAGCATCAGAAGCCTTGTTCAGGTTTTTCTGTACGTTCAACGATGTAACGTTAGTGTTTACTGTTAAAGCCATGACGAATTCCTCGTTGGTTGGGTACTGCGGCTTCCGGCCCTGGCAACCGCCGGGTATGGCCTAGAGAACCTTCGTAATAGTTATCGTCGGGATTGCAACTTGCTTTAGGGGATTTTCAAAAATATTTGCCATCACGTTGCCACCCCCCGTAAACAAAGGACTTGGCCACACTCAAGCAGCGAAAAAATGACGTCAGGGAAATGCCGGCGACAGGTTGGCGAAGACTCGCCGGCGCCGGCAGAAGAGAAACTGTTTAAAAGGACAGAGTGTCGGTCATCAGCTGGACCAATTCGTATTCGAGGTAATCCGCCAGGGCGAGCCAGTTTTGTGCTTCCTGGCAACCGAGCATCAGGCCGAGCAAAAATACCCATTGTTGCTGAGCATCCTTTGACGCCTGATCGAAGGACACCTGCACCGTCGAGATCAGTTCGATCATCGCCAGCCCCGCCTCCACATCACACCCCAACCGAAACAACGCCGCACACTGCTGCGAACCGACGATAAAAGACTGCAGCCCGCTCATACCGTCAACTCCGGGTGAAACACCGCACCGGCGATCATCGCCCCTGCCCGGCTGCTGTTATAGAAACGCACGTGAGGGTGGCCGGCGATAAAACGCTCCAACTCACACAGGTAGCTACGGAAGTTAAGTTGAGTTTTGATTCGTTGGCCGCGACCATCAAGTACCCAGTGTTTGGCCACACCCAGTTGCGGGCCAAGGTCGCCATCGTTCCAGCCGGCATGGGTCTTATCCCCGGGGAAGGCAAAGTCGGCGCCGAACAGGGTGATCTGCGCTGCGCCCATCTTCACTGCAAGGTCCACTGCCGGGTGAATCACACTCCCCCCCCCATACAGCTCCCCCTTGGGCCATTGCTGACGCAACTGTTGATAGATCGGGCTGGCGGAGTAACTGGCATAGCGCGGTCCCTGCCAGGCTTCAAGCACCAGGGGATCAACCATGGGCATGTACGCCAGGATGATATCGGCCGTACCTTCAGGTGGTAGATGCCGAGCCGAGATGCGCTGGTCGATACTGACCACCACATCAGGGCGGACCCCGTGATCGAGCAGCGGTCGGTAGGCCGTATCGACACAAATGAACAACGGTCGCTCGGCCTGATTGCGAATCGCGCGCAAGGTCTCGAAGTGCTGCTCAAGGCTAGGCCCCGTGGCAATGACGAAAATCTCTTGCCCCTTGCGCGAATCGAACAACTCGGCCACGTCGCAATCGGCTTGCACAAGCTCCAGACTCGCCTGCAAGCGCTCGACGATGTCTGGGGCCTGAGGATCGAACTCACGATTATTGAAGGTCAGATGGGTTTCGCTGATCAGGCGATCACGGATCTTGGCATTGAAGTCATCCGCCAATACCAGCTCGGACGGCAAGGCGAAAAACGGCAGTTGGATTTCCGCCAGATCGCCGGCGTACATCAGCTCGACCCGCGGATCGCCGAGCCACTGTTGCTGATCCAGCAGTTGCAGCACCAGCGCAAACACCGCGCCGTTGAGGATGTGCACATACAAATGCTCAAGCCCGGCGCGCGCCAGCAGCTCCATTTGCAAATCACCAAGCCCGGTGCCATAGACATGCACCACGGGGCTGTCGATCGGCAGGCTGCCAGCCTGAAGCCTGGCCTCGCGGGTGCGGTCATGGCGACTGGTCAGCTGAATGCCGTTGATGCTCAGCGTCGAGCCCAGGCCTTCCACCAGCTCAGCCTGTAACAGGCTTGTGTTCTCAACCAGCAAGCGCGCAGACAGCATTGGCCAGCGGTGCTGTATGACGTCGACGTTGCGCTCAAAGAACTCGCTCATGAAGCCTCGCTTTTCATTCGGGCAAAAAAATAGCGCTCAAGGTTACACCTTGAACGCTTTTTTTGTGCCTGGCATTCTTTGGCTAAAGAGCCGAGGCTCAAGGGCGATAGATGATCGCCGAACCCCACGACAAACCAACGCCGAAACCGCTCAACGCCACACGCTTCCAGGTGGAGTCCAGCACATGTTTTTCCAGCAGAAGCGGGATGCTCGACGACACCGTGTTGCCGGTCTCGACCATGTCCTTGATGAACTTCTCCGGCTCGCCTTCGAAGCGTCGTGCCACCGCGTCGACAATCGCGGCACTGCCCTGGTGGATGCAAAAGGCATCGATATCGTCAGCGGTCAGTTGCGAATCGGCCAGCAACTCGTGCAAATGCGCCGGAACTTTAAGCAGCGCAAAATTGAACACCTGACGGCCGTTCATGAAGAACACGCCATCGGTCACCTTCAGGTGCGGTGCGCCGGAACCATCGGTGCCGAACTTGGCCTTGCCCAACTGCCATGGCGCGTTTTCACCCATCCAGGTGGCGGTGGCGGCATCACCAAACAGCATGGTGGTGTTGCGGTCTTCCGGGTCGACGATCTTCGAGTACGGATCAGCTGTGATCAGCAGGCCATTCTTCAAGCCTGCGGCTTCCATGAAACCCTTGATGGCGTAGATGCCGTAGACGTAGCCGGAGCAGCCCAGGGAAATATCGAACGCGGCCACGGTAGTCGGCAGGCCCAGTTTGTCCTGAACGATGGCAGCCGTGTGCGGCAGGCCTTCTTCGTCGCCGTTCTGGGTGACAACGATCAGCACGTCGATGTCTTCACGTTTCAAGTCGGGATTGTTGGCGAACAGCGCATTGGCTGCTTCGACACACAGGTCCGAGGTTTCCTGCCCGGCGTCTTTGCGCGGCAGGAAGGCCGAACCGATCTTGCCCAGGATGAACTCTTCATCCTTTTCGAATTTTGCACCTTGTGCGTAATTGTCCACGCCGGCTACAGGAACGTAGCTCGCAATGCTTTTTATGCCAATCATTACGGCTTCCCAATAATAAACAGCCCAATACCACCGCTCGTAATGATTCGAGGGGCGCCGACAAACAGAGAAAAATGTCGCCCCGAGGGAGCGACGGACGGGAAGAATAAAAGGCTATCACCGGGTCAAACAGACACCAGGCGCCACCTCCCCGATTAATACAATACAGTGAAGATGCGCGTTATGACTCGCAGGTCACGCTATTTTGCCGAATCTGGCCGATAAGACGTTATTCGACCAACGACCAATCCAGCGGTGTTCCGCGCTTGATGGCCTGGCAGGCGCGGCGCCCCAGAAGGGTTTCAGCGTGTTTAGGCGCCAGCCCCAAGCCAGGACGGATGGCCCGCAGATTGGCGACGGTGAAGGGCTCGCCGGCCGCCATGTCCTGAGTCACATACAGCGAACGGCGATACACCACGGACTTGCGCTCGGCTTCAGTCACGCCGTAATGCACATGGCCCATGGCCTGCCAGGCGCGCTCAGTTTCGATCACCAGACTGGCCAGTTCAGCAGGCTCCAGAGAGAAACTGGCATCCACACCACCCGCAGCTCGATCGAGGGTGAAATGTTTTTCCACCACCGTTGCCCCCAGTGCCACCGCGGCCACAGACACACCGACGCCCATGGAGTGGTCAGACAGCCCGACTTCACAGCCAAACAATTCGCGCAAATGAGGAATCGTCCGCACGTTGCTGTTGGCGGGTGTCGCCGGGTAAGTGCTGGTGCACTTGAGCAACACCAGATCCTTGCAACCGGCCTCGCGGGCGGCACGTACGGTTTCGTCGAGTTCAGCGATGCTGGCCATGCCGGTAGAAATGATCAATGGCTTGCCGGTCGCAGCGACGCGCCGAATCAACGGCAGGTCGGTGTTTTCGAAACTGGCAATCTTGTAGGCCGGTACGTCGAGGCTTTCGAGGAAGTCCACCGCGGTGTCATCGAACGGTGTGGAGAACGCGAGCATGCCCAGCTCTTTGGCCCGGGCGAAAATCGGCGCGTGCCATTCCCACGGTGTGTGGGCCTTCTCGTACAACGCGTACAACGAAGAACCGGCCCAGAGGCTGTCAGGGTCCTTGATGAAGAACTCACCTTCGGACAGGTCCAGGGTCATGGTCTCGGCGGTGTAGGTCTGTAGCTTCAAGGCATGAGCGCCGGCCTTGGCCGCGGCTTCGACGATCTGCAGCGCCACCTCCAGAGACTGGTTATGGTTGCCACTCATCTCGGCAATGATGAACGGTGGCGCATCGGCACCGATGGAGCGATGGCCAATCTTGAAGCTAGTCATTGCGGTGATCCTTCAATATGCGCGTGAACGCGCAAGCACGCTGGGTGAATCCTGCCTCGCGAAACAGCTTCAGCGACGGCTGATTCGCCGGCAACACTTGAGCGGTGATGACATTCAGTTGCGGCCAGTGGGTGGTCACGAAGGCCTCGCCCCGCGCCAACAGTGCCCTGCCCCACCCCAGACCGAGGCGGCCTTCAAGCAGGTAGATCGAGACTTCGGCTTCAAGTCCGTCCAGGTCATAACGCAGTACTCCGACCGGGCCATCGTCCGCCTCGGCAATCAACAGTAATCGCCCTGGGTTGCTCAGGCTCGCGGCCAGCCAGTCTTGATGCCGTTGCCAATCGATGACCTGCGTGTCCAGCGAGCAGCGCCGCACCGACTCGGCATTGCGCCCCTCGAACAGCAGCTGCGCATCGTCCAGGGACGCCTTGCGAACCTGCAGTACCGCACCGGCGAGCGCTGCCGCAACCCGCTGTGCACCCCGCCCATCGACCAACCGACGCGAGTGTTCGGCCAGGCTTTGGCGTAACCCCTGATTGCCCGCGAGAAAAGCAATGGCCTGACGCAACTGCTCGACGCTTACGTTCGAGCGGGGGCCCAGATACACATGGGAACCTGAGGTCGCCATCATTTCGGCGTTGGCCTGCTGATTATTCGAGACCGCGATACAGATCGTCGGCAATCCCATGGCCGCCCGCTCCCAACTGGTGCCACCGCCGGCACCGACAAACAGGTCGGCCTCGGTCATCAGTCGGTAAAAGTCACTGACAAAACTGTGCAAGCGCCAGTTCGGACGACTCGCCGCCAAGGCCTGCATTTGTGCCCAGTCCGGGTTGTCGGCACCGGCGACGAAATCGACTTCGAGCTCATGCAAATCCGCCATTGCCAGCATCGCGTGATGGGTTTGCATCGCCGCATCGAAGCCACCGAAATTCACCAGCACTCGCCTGGCGTGGGGCTTGACCGGAATCGCCGGGCAGCAGAATTCATCGCGCAGCAAGGCAAAACGTGGGCCGAGCAAGGTCTGGCAACCGGGCGCCAGCAGCGAAGCATAGGCTTGTGGCGTACCCGACAAATTCTGGTTGAGCAGCAGATCGACGCTGTAGGTTCGAGTGGCGAGATCGTCCACAGCGGCAATCCGTGGTGCCCAGCGGCGGGCCGCGATCTGCCAGTGATGGTCGAGGCCGTAGTGGTCGACGATGACCCAATCGAAGGCCGGATGATTGCTCAACGCTTGCCCGAGCGCGGCGATGTCCGCCTGCCACGGCAGCAGGGATTCGATCGCCTGCTGCGGGTCTTCATCGGGATAGCGATCCGGCAACGCGAAGGTTTCAAAGCCCTCGGCTTGCAGTGCATCCAGTCGATGGCCCTGCAACAGGCGGCACGCGAAAGCCACCTGCGCGCCTTGCTTGCGCAAGACTCTGGCCAGGGTCAAACAGCGAGCGATGTGACCGCTGCCAATGGTCGGCGACGCGTCGGCGCGGATCAGTACTCTCATTGCAGCTCTCCGCCAGCCTTCAACGCGGCGTAGAGGTATTCGGCACGCTTCCAGTCTTCGAGGGTATCGATGTCCTGCACCAGATGCCGCGGCAGAATCACCGGCAGGCTCGCCGGCGAAAACAGCACATCGCCGCGCAACCAGGCTTCTGTGCGCCCCCAATAGAACTGGCCGGCATCCTGATAGGCTTCAGGCAAATCCTGTGAGCGGGTAGTGCGAAACTCCGGATAGAGCGAGGTCAAGGCACCCTGTTCATCAAGGGTCAAGGCACGTTGCACCGGGAAGCCGAAACCGGCCACGGAAAAAGCGAACGACTTGTCCGGATGCTGCACCAGCAATTCATGCCCCTGACGCAGATAGCGTGCCTGCAACAGCGGTGCAGTAGCGTAGATGCAGCAGACGTAGTCGAAGATCGGCAATTGGCTCAAGGCATGTACGATCACCGCAGCTGTCCCGGTGAAATCATCAGCCAGTTCGACAGGCCGCACGAACGGCACCTGTGCTCCATGAGCCCGGGCGACGTCGGCAATTTCTTCGTCATCCGTACTGACGACGACTTGATCGAACAACCCGCAATCGAGCGCCGTACGGATCGAACGGACGATCATCGGTACACCGTCGAACGGTTTGAGGTTCTTGCGCGGGATACGCTTGCTGCCACCGCGGGCTGGAATGATTGCAACGCAGCTCAAATGTCACTACTCCTCAAGAACCAACCGACGCAGTTGCTCGACCACGAAGTCCTGTTGTTCATCGCTCAGCAGAGGGAACAGCGGCAGGCTGATGGCCTCGGCGTAATAACGTTCGGCCTGCGGGAAGTCTCCCTCGGCAAACCCGAGATCACGATAGTACGGCTGCAAATGCAGCGGAATATAGTGCAGGTTCACCCCGACCCCGGCCGCCCGCAACCCTTCGAACACCTGCCGATGGCTGAGGCTGATCCGATCAGGCTGCAACCGCACCACGTACAGATGCCATGCTGACTCGGCGTCTGGTTGCGCGCTGGGCAAGGTCAACGGCAGGTACGCCAGCAATCGGTCATACCGCGCCGCCAGTTCACGACGACGTTCGATGAAGCCATCGAGCTTGTTCAGTTGTGACAGACCGAGCGCCGCTTGAAGATCGGTGATCCGGTAGTTGAAGCCCAATTCCACTTGCTGGTAGTACCAGGGACCATGGCTGGATTCGGTCATCTGCTGCGGATCGCGGGTCATGCCGTGGCTGCGTAGACGTCGCAGGCGCTCGGCCAATTCCGGGCGATTGGTCAGGACCATGCCGCCCTCGGCACTGGTGATGATCTTCACGGGGTGGAAACTGAACACCGTCATCGCCGCAAACTCGCCGCAACCCACCGGACGCCCGGCATAGGACGCGCCGACCGCGTGGGACGCATCCTCGATCACCGTAAAGCCATAGCGTTCGGCCAACTCGGCGATCATGCGCATGTCGCAGCTTTGACCGGAAAACGCCACGGCCACCAATACCTTCGGCAACGTGCCGTCGCGCTCGGCCTGCTCAAGTTTCGAGGCCAGGGCATAGGCATCGAGGTTCCAGGTCAGCGGATCGATGTCGACGAAGTCCACTTCGGCGCCACAATAGCGACCACAATTGGCCGAAGCCAAAAAGGTGTTCGGCGTGGTCCACAACCGGTCGCCCGGCCCGAGTCCCGCCGCCAGGCAAGCGATGTGCAACGCGGCGGTGGCATTGCACACCGCCACTGCGAAATCAGCCTGGCAACGCCCGGCCATGGCCTGTTCGAAACGCTCGATGGTCGGCCCCTGTGTCAGCCAGTCGGACTGCAACACGGCGACCACCGCATCGATGTCTGCCTGATCGAGGCTTTGCCGACCGTAGGGAATCATGCCGACAGCTCAGCGTGCAGATCTGCGATCTGGCCTACCGACAGGAAGTGCGGGTTGGTGTCGGAGCGATACTCGAAATCCTCGCTCACAGGTTTGCCCTGCTCGCCCAGTTTGTCGACGGCAAAATCCACGTCGACGCTGGTGAAGCGGATCGACGGCTGAATGGTGTAGTGATCATCGAACTCCAGGGTCATGCGCGCGTCGTCCAGCGGCACCATCAACTCATGGAGCTTTTCTCCCGGACGAATGCCGACGTTCCTGTGCGGCAAATGTTCTGCCATACCCAACGCCAGATCGACGATGCGGATCGACGGAATCTTCGGCACAAACACTTCACCACCGTGCATGCGGGCGAAGCTGTCGAGCACAAACTGCACACCGTGATCGAGGGTGATCCAGAAGCGCGTCATGCGCTCATCGGTGATCGGCAATTCTGGCGCGCCCTCGGCAATCAGCTTGCTGAAAAACGGCACCACCGACCCCCGCGAGCCGGCGACGTTGCCGTAACGGACCACCGAAAAACGGGTGTTCTGGTCACCGGCAATGTTGTTCGCGGCGACGAACAATTTGTCCGACAGCAACTTGGTGGCGCCGTACAGATTGATCGGGCTGGCGGCCTTGTCGGTGGACAGCGCGACGACTTTTTTCACGCCGTTATCGATGGCCGCGGCGATGATGTTCTCCGCGCCGTTGACGTTGGTGCGGATGCATTCGGTGGGGTTGTATTCCGCCGCCGGCACTTGTTTCAGCGCTGCAGCGTGCACCACGTAATCGATGCCGCGCATGGCCTGACGCAAACGCTCGGCATCACGCACGTCACCGAGGAAGTAACGCATGCACGGCGCATTGAACGTCTGCTGCATCTCGTACTGCTTGAGTTCATCGCGGGAGAACACCACCACACGCTTGGGCTGGTATTGCTCCAGCAACCGGCGGATGAAATTGCGCCCGAACGAGCCGGTGCCGCCAGAGATGAAAATCGATTTACCGTTGAACATGCCTTGAGTCCTTGTACCTGTCAGTCAGGCTTAAGCAAGCAGCTGCGACCAGTTCACACTGGAGGCGTCGCCGAGGGTAAAGCCCTTGCCGGTCAGGGAAAGATTCTGGTTGTAGGCCACATCCTGAGCGAAGCGCGCCTGCCACTTGTCACGCAGGGCAGCTGCCAGTTGTGGAGCATCCGGCAGCAGGCCCGGGTGCAGCAACTGCGCCTGTGGGCACCAGACCGTCAGGTAGCCGGCATCGGCGACTTTCAGGCACAGGTCGATGTCGGCAAACGCTTCCTGGAAATGCTCTTCGTCCAAACCACCCACTGCGTCGAACAAGTCCTTGCGAATCATCAGGCAGGCGCCAGATACCGCCGAATAGTTCTGCTCGACTTGATGGCCGTTCAGATAACCCATGGCATCTTTGCGCTCGCCGACAAAGGCCGAGCCGAGGCTGCCATTCAAGCCGAGGATCAGCCCGGCCTGGGTGGTAACACCACGAATGTCTATCAGTTTGGCGCCAACGATGCCGACTTCCGGGCGCTGGGCCTGGTTGAGCATGGCGTCGAGCCAGTTGGCATTGAATACCTGCGCTTCGGCCGACAGCATTACCAGGTACTCACCTTTGGCCTCGGCGCTTGCGACGTTGTACAACGCCGAGGCACTCAAGCGCTCAGCGGTACGCAGCACACGAATGCGCTCGCCCTTGCCTTCCAGGTTACTCAGCCATTCGGCCAGCGCTGGTGACTGGCTGTGATTATCGGCAATCAGCACTTCGTGGCGCTGATAGCGAGTGCGCTGCAGCACGCTGACCAACGCACTTTTCAGGTGCTCAAGGTTGTCCTGACTGTGCAGGATGATCGAGACCATTGGCCGTTCAGCGTGCTGATAATTGATCTGATACGTCTGCGGCAACGACGAACTGACCTGGCCACGATAGCCACGGTTGGCCAGGTGTCGGGTCAATACCTGGCGTTCCTGCGTGTTTTCTTCTGTGGCCGGTGCGTTGCAGATCAGCAACGGTTCGGACAAATGCGCCAACCCACCCAACCCGCCGTCTTCGATCAGGCGCAGCAACAGGTCGAATTCCAGGGCCTGGGTGTGCTCGGTCGAGAAGCCCTTGGCCTGGACCAATACGTCACGCTGGATCAACCAGTGCCGTGCCATCAGCGACGGTACGGTTTGCAGCAGGTCCAGGTTGACCCCGGGACGGAATACATCCACCAACGCGCCGTTGGTCTGACGCTGAATTTCGTCCATGGCCACCGCGCGCACGCCTTCGGCGCCCATCAGCTCGAGGCTGGCACGCAACAACCCGCTCGGGGTGAACTGATCTCCGGCCTCGGCCAGCAGCAGCCAGTCAGCGGAGGATTGCGCGATGACCTGATTGATCCGGTCCACGTAATGGGTTGTACTGACTTTGACGAAGTGCACGGTGTCCCGGATGCTGGTGGTGGCCGGTAACTCGCCTGTGGTGAACACCACCACGTTGAATGTCTTGCAATGTCCGTTGACCAGGCTGTCGAACGTTGCCTGCAACTTGAACATGTCGGCGTCCAGATCCAGCAGCAAAATGGCGAACTGCGGGCCGCCATCATGCTTGCCCAGATACCTGGTGATATCTGAAAGCTGGGCGGCATCGGGGTTGCGTGCTTCAAGCCAGTCAAGCAAACGCCCGGACGGCATGCTCTGCAGCAACGTGCCCTCGCCCTGCCCCGGTAGCGAATCGAGGCGCTCGGCCCACGCCTGCAACTTCAGCCCCTCGCCTGCTTCCTCTGTACCTTTGAGCGACTCTGCCAGGCGTTTGACCACCGAACGATTGAACACGCCAAGACTCAACGCCTCCCAAAGACGGGCACGAATAGTGCGCTCGTTGTCGTTGGGATGGATGCGCATCAGTTCGTGCTGCTTGAGCAGGACGCCTTCCAGCTCCTGCAATTGCAGGCGACCGGCCGGCATCGCGTGCAACAGAAATTCGAACTCGGTCAGCAGGTCGAACATCGGCTTGTTATAGAACGGCATTTCGACGAACTGCTGGGGGGCGAACGAGCGAACCGGCGCTTGCCCGGCCTCGATCCAGGCCGAGCGAAAGATCATGGCGCCTTTGAGCGAGCGACCTGCGAGCAAGCACTCGGCCATGGCGGCAAAACTGTCCAGTGCGAACTGTTTGGCCCCGGCCGGATTCTTGTCGCTTAACCGGGTAAGAATCGAAGCCAGGAACTCGGCAAACTGCTCGCGCTCGGCGACGGTTTTCGCGTCCTTGTACGTGAGCACGGTCAACACGTTGGTGTTGTGATCCGAGGCGCCGTAGTTGGCCTCCCGCACGGCGTAGGGAATCGGCAGAATCCGCGCCTTGGCACAGGCCAGCAGGTAAAATGCGTGGCCGATTTCCTGCCACTCGAAACTGGTGCCCGCAGGCAGCTGGCTGTACCACTGCTGCAGCAGGTCGGTGCGGGTCACCGCATAAAACGGCGGCAGGAACTGCCCCATGAACTCAATGACCCGATCTTCAGGCTGCTGCGAGTTGTAATCCTCTTGCACCCTGCAGTCACGGCGGTAGTAGTTAACTTCGGTGGCGCGGGCCAGGTACATCATTCCGTAGCCATGGCACATGCCATAGTCGGGATTGGCTTCGAGAAACTCCAGCGACTCGGTCAGTGCGCCGTGCAGCAGAAAATCATCATCGGCAGCAAACACCATGTAAGGCGTGGTGACTTGGGTGACGCCATAGGTGAGTTTTTCCTGAAGCCCTTGATAGGTGTACTGAGGCAAATGGCGATAGTCGACCGACGGGAAGTCTCGGGCGATGCTCTCATCGCCTGCAACAGACGAGTCCAGAACCAGCACCGTGCAGGGATAGTTGCTGTAGTACTGCAGGGTCCGCCGCAGGAACGCGTTCCGGTTGTGGGTGATCACCACGACCGTGAACCGCTCGTTCAGCGGTGCAACGTTGTTATGAGTACTGTTTTGAACCTGCATATCTCTATCCCCGCAACCGGCCAATGGCCAATAACCCGATCCAAATGTTGATTAACGAACGCGACGCAGGTAACCGTCGGGCGCCACGGTGATCAGCAGCTTGTTTTGCAGCTGCTGGTCGATTTCAAAGTTCTTGTTTTCTTCCAGGTACTTCCACACGGCAGTCTTCGGGTTGTCACCCGGGCCCCACGGACGATCTGGAAAGAAATCGGCCGGCATGTCTTCGACCACGGTGTCCATGACCACGCAGTAGCTGTCCACCGAGACCAGTGGCGCATAAAGACGAAGCTCTTCAAGCACGTGATCATGGGTATGGTTGGAATCGAGCACCAGAATGACTTTTTTGCCTTCGGCCAACGCGCGCACTCGAGCGGCGATGGCCGGGTCCGTGCTCGAACCTTCGATCATGGAAATGCGTTTGCTCATCGGGTGGCTTTCGATGGCTTCGCGGTTGTGCGCACGGATGTCGAGATCGATGCCCAGCACTTCACCGTGGCCCTGCAGCTCCAGAAGCGAGGCGTAGTAAATGATCGAACCACCATGGGCGATACCGCATTCGATCACCAGGTCCGGTTTGACCTGCCAGATGATTTCCTGCATCGCCATCATGTCTTGCGGCAGCTGGATGATCGGTCGCCCCATCCACGAGAAGTGGTAGCTGTATTTGTGCTTGGCCGATTTATTGAAGAAATCCTGGGCCAGAGCGGTCAGCTCCTGGTCGTCGCCCTGACGGGCGATTTCTGCCTGACATTCCGCTTCGAAGGCTTTATGGATCGTGTTGTCGGTCATTTTTGTAATCTCAATAGTCACTGGAACGAAGCGCTGTCGACGGCGTGATAGACGTAGCGTCCACCGGTCATCCGCTTGATTTCTTCGAGGTAGTTGGAGTTCATCACAAACAGATTCGCACCTTCAGGCAGACCGTCCAGGGCCTCTTGCGGCGAAGAGACACGTACCCCGCTCAGCGGCAGATAACGGCCCTGCTTGGACGGGTTGATGTCCACCACATGCTCGACAGTCACACCGGCGCGCTGCAGGAACAGCGAATAGATCACGCCCTTGGATGAGGCTCCCCAGATGCCTGCGCCCTGAGTGCCGCTGGCGCGAATGATCTGCACCGCTCGCCCGATGCTGGCGGTGAAATTATCCGCGAGCGTGAGCAGTTGCGGCGCCTCGACCGGTGCTCGGCGCAAGGTCGACAGGTCCGCGACGATGTACAGGTACTGCCCGCCAAACAGGTGCCCCGACTCGTGCACCGTGCCGAACAGACCGCGCAGATCCGCAAGACGGAAGTAATTCACATGTTCGTAGAACACATCGAACCAGGCGTTATGTTCGACAATCCAGTCGAAGCAAGGCACCTCGATGTAAATCTGCCCACCCTGATTGGCGCTGGCAATTTCAGCCAGGAAGCTCACCGGATCGCTGATATGTTCCAGAACGTGGCGCAAAACGATAGCGTCGGCGGCCAGCCCCAGCTCCTTGGTGAAGGGGGCCTTGATGACTTCGACGTTGTCACCTTCGTAGGAGGGGTCGATACCGGTGATGGCATAGCCCAGCTCGCGCAGCATCTCCAGGAAATAACCTTTACCGCAGCCGACTTCAATCAGGCTTTGCCCTTTGAAATGATGAGCAAGAATGGCCTCGACATCATTCAAGTGCTGCTGGAACTGAACCGAATGGGCCTGTTCGTTTTGATAGTCGGCGTCGTAGCTGAGCTTGCTGGCGTCAAAGGCCTGGTTGAAGATCAACCCGCTCTGGCTGTCCTGCACCAGCACGATATCGGCGCTGCCCGAAGCCCGGGCCTGCTCGGCGCTGGCAAATGTGCGGTTCTGGAGTACCGGCAGCCCGGCCACTCGATATAGCTCACGCTGCATGTTCTTCTCCTGCCAGTTTCGAAATCCGCTGGGCCACGCCCCAGAACGCCATGGGTTCATGGGCGGAGTAACCGTAGTGCCCCAGATTCAGGGCGATGGACGATTGACGCTGACGAACATGCTGCTCAACCAGCGCCCTGACGGAAACCGGTTGCCCGCTGCAGCAATTGATGACGCCTTCCACATCGCGACGGGCGATGAGCATCGCCAACAGACCCGCGGCCTGCCTGATTTCCAGGTAGTCACGCAGCTGGTCGCCCGCCGACATATTGAACTGAGCGTCACCGGCGTCGATGGCCCGGTCGAGGCTGGCCAACAGGCTGTTGGGGTTCTGTCCCTCGCCATGCAGATAGAACAGCCGCGCCCACTGCAAGGTGAACGGACGCTCACGCTGCAAGGCTTCAAGAAACAACCGCAAGGTGTGTTTGGCCAAGCCATAGGGGGTGTTGGGTTGTGCCGCCACCGCCTCGCTCAAAGGGCCACTTTGCAGCCCGTACTCGAAACAGGTTCCGGTGACCAGCACCTGGCTGACGCCGGCCTCGACCACTCGTTTGAGAAAAGCGTAATCCAGCGGCAAGTTGCGCTCGAAATGGAACAGCGCCTGATAGTTCGGCAAGCCGGTCCAGGCCAGGTGCGCGATGGCATCGACCCCCTCGGCCAAAGCCGTCACATTCAGATCCGGGGACTGGATATCAGCAGCAACGAATTCCACGTCGCCAAACCACGGCATCGCACGGGCCGCTTCGATGTTTCGCGACACGGCCCGAACCTTGAAGCCTTTGGCAAGCAAGGCACTGACCAGATGTCGCCCCACAAAGCCACTGGCGCCGGTGACCAGCACTTTCATTGCGCGAGCTGTCACAGCACGACACCGCTGAAATGGTCATCCAGCAGTGGATGGCCGGCATCCTTGGCCGACAAGTTCTTGACGGGCAACGGCCAAGGTATGGCCAATGCAGGGTCATTGACCGAGAGGCCGGCTTCATGGGCGGGGGCGTAATCCGCATCCGTCAGATAGAGCACTTCCGAGTCGTCGGTCAAGGATTGAAAACCATGGGCGAAACCCGCCGGGATCAGCAGGCTGCGCCCATCGTCGGCACGCAGCTCTTCAGCGTGCCAGTGCAAATACGTGGGCGACTGCGGGCGCAGGTCTACCACCACATCCCAGACCGCGCCGCGTATGCAGGTAATCAGTTTGGACTCGGCGAACCCGGCTTTTTGGTAATGAAGGCCTCGAACGCTGCCCTTCTCGGCAGTACGCGAATGATTGATCTGGCGGATAGCGAAAGGTCGGCCCTGCACCGTCAGGCTGGTCTGGCAAAACAGGCGGGCAAACCGGCCTCGATCATCACTGAACACTTTCTGCCGAATCAAAAACAACCCTTCCAGTTCCAGCGCCTGGAGCGTGAGTTCGTTCATGACCGTTCCTTGTAAAGATTCAATTGATTCAGGGTGACCGCACGCATGTCCTCGCCATTCTTCCAGGCCAGATGCCAGTCCAGCGTATGTTCAAGACACTGCCGCAGCGACCAGCAAGGGCGCCAGCCGAGCAATTGCTGCGCACGACTGCTGTCCAGTCGCAACAGGCCGGCCTCATGCAGGTCGCTGGCCTCGATACGCAGCCCGGGTGCCTGCGGCCAGCGGCTGGCCAGCCGCTCCACCACTTTTCCGACGGTACACATATCGGCATCACCCGGGCCGAAGTTCCAGGCCCCCGAATACGCCGGGCCCTGCTCGTACAAGCGTTCAGCCAACAACAAGTAACCGGCCAGAGGCTCCAACGCGTGCTGCCAGGGACGTACCGCTTGTGGGTAGCGCAAGGTGACCGGTTCATTCGCGGACCAGGCCTTGAGTACATCCGGGATCAGCCGCTCCGGGGCGAAGTCACCACCGCCCAGTACATTGCCGGCACGGGCAGTCGCCAGGGCCAGGCCATGCTCGTCATAACGTTCGGCGGCGAAGAATGAGGCGCCGTAGGATTGCGCCAGCAGCTCGCAGCAAGCTTTGCTGCTGCTATAGGGGTCATGCCCGCCCAACGGTTCGTTTTCACGGTATGGCCACAGCCATTCCTGATTGGCGTAAACCTTGTCGGTGGTCACCAGCACACAGGCACGGACACCACCGACCTGACGAATCGCTTCGAGCAGGTTGAGGGTTCCCATGACATTGCTGGAATAGGTGCCCAACGGGTCGCGATAACTTTCACGCACCAGCGGCTGGGCCGCCAGATGCAGGACGATCTCCGGTTCGGTTTCGGCGATGACCTCAAGCAAGGCACCCAAGTCACGCAGGTCGCCGCGCTGGTCGTTGATGCCTTCGTGAACACGCGCCAGTTCGAACAGGCTCGGTTCGGTGGACGGATCAAGCGAAAACCCGCTGACCTTCGCACCGAGGCTTTGCAACCACAACGTCAGCCAACTGCCTTTGAAACCGGTGTGGCCGGTGATCAGGACTCGCTTGCCCTGCCAGAACTCCGCGTTCAGTCCCACTGCTTCCATGGGGCCTCCCCGCTCTGCCACAACGCTTCCAGATGATTCTTGTCGCGCAGGGTGTCCATTGGATGCCAGAAGCCGTCGTGCTGGAACGCATGCAATTGTTCTTCGCCCGCCAGTCTAGTCAGCGGTTCGGCTTCCCAGGAAGTTTGATCATCTGCGATGTAGGGCAGCACTTTGGGTGACAGCACGAAGAAGCCGCCGTTGATCCAGCCGCCGTCGCCGCGAGGTTTTTCGGTGAAGCCCAACACCGTGTCGCCATTACGCTCCAGGGCGCCATAACGGCCTGGCGGTTGCACAGCGGTCACTGTCGCCAGCCTGCCATGAGACCGGTGAAAATCTACCAGCGCTCCGATGTTCAGATCCGACACACCGTCTCCATAGGTGAAACAAAAAGCTTCTTCGTTTTCCAGATAACGCGCGGCACGGCGCAAACGCCCGCCGGTCAGCGTCTCTTCACCGGTGTCGATCAGGGTGACACGCCATGGTTCGCTGTAATTCTGGTGAACATCCATGCGGTTTTCACGCATGTCGAAGGTGACATCGGAGGTGTGCAGGAAGTAGTTGGCGAAGAAGTCCTTGATCGCATAGCCCTTGTAGCCAAGGCAGATCACGAAGTCATGAATCCCGTGGGCCGAGTACTGTTTCATGATGTGCCAAAGAATTGGCTTACCACCGATCTCGATCATCGGCTTGGGCTTGAGGTGCGACTCTTCGCTGATCCGCGTACCGAGACCACCTGCCAGAATTACTGCCTTCATCGCTGTCCTCTTGCTCTTCGCGCGGCCCGTACCCCGCAGGGGTAGGCGAACCGTCAGATGCACATCATTTGCCCGCAGCCAGTGGTCGTTCACGCCCTTGGGGTGAAGGTTTTATGGCGATATACGGGTGACTTGCAGGAAGTGAGCCAATTGCGCAGGACAAAAAAAACGTCCGAGTACGGGTTACGTTCGGACGTCTTTTAAGGTTGAGGGTCAGCGACGAAATCAGTCCGGCAACCAACCCCACAGCCAATGCTGAAGGTTGTCGCCACGCAGCATGAAATCACGATGCACCGCTTCACGCAGTTCGTCGCCCATGCGGTAGCTGGCATCCGGATCGGCCAAGTGCATGCGGATCGCTTGCAGCCATTCGTCCGAGCTGTTGCTGTAGACCTTGGTGCACGGCAAGTGGCCGCGATAGGCCTCGGTGTCGGTGCAGATCACCGGGTAACCGCAAGCACCGTACTCCAGTAACCGCAGATTACTTTTGCAGTCGTTGAAGATGTGGAATTCCAGTGGTGCCAGTGCCAGGTCGAGGTTCAGGCTCGCCAGTTTGAACGGGTAGCTCTGCAAGCCGACGGAGGAATGAAACTCGTGGATGTACGGGCGCAAGGCGTCAGGGCACATGCCAAAGAACACCCACTCGACCTCGTTCGCCAACTCGCGCACGACCTCGGCAATGATCTCCAGGTCCCCGGTATGACTGGTGCCGCCACCCCAGCCAACGCGCGGCTTGCTGGAGGTTCGGCGGCGGCTGGTCAGTGTCGCCCACGGGTCCGGCGACAGCATGTTCGGTACTACGCGAATCTCGCTGTGCATGCTCGATAACGCGTCGGCCAGCGGCTGGGTCGTCACCACCACACGATCACACAGTGCGATGCCTTCGCGCAGCATCTGTTCAGTGTTGACTGGCTTGTTGCGGGTGTGGGTGTTTTTCTTCGGCGCGCTGACAACGTAGTCGTCCAGTTCGAAAATCCGAAGTGCACTGGAGTATTTCTTTATGCGCAAAATGTCACTGACAGCACCTTCACTGTAGCGACATTGCAGGATGATGGTGTCCGGGGATAACCGCTCGATCTCCACCGTCGATGGAGACTCATAGGCGAAGCGGGAAATCACTCGTCCCGCCGCCTCGAGTTCCTTCATTGGCCCGGTGACACGATAGTGTCCGACCGCAGTGCTGTTGACCGGCAATCCCAGAATCAGCGGCAAGGCACGGGTGCAAAAAGGGTTCCAGTTGTCGCGCAACGACGTCTCCAGGCTGAAACTGGAAAACCCAAGGCTCAGCGCGGGACTGTAAGCCGGATCCTTGGCGATCTGCGGCAGCCATTTGCTGTAGAACGCGTCTTCCTCACGCTCGCGTAGCGCAGTCGTCGAAGTCGACCGTGACGCACCGGCCTGCGACGCCAATACCACGCTGGCATAGGGCGTCCAGACCACCAGATAGCCGTCCTTGCTCGCCCGCAAACACAAATCGACATCGCTCAAGCCGAGGCTGAACGTGGCCTCGTCCAGTCGGCCGAGTTCTTCAAAAACGTGTTTACGTACCATCAGGCATTGACTGCTCACGGCACTCCAGCTCTGGGTGACCTGCAAACGCTGCATGTAACCACGACCGTTCGCGGCCTCGCCAGCAAACGGCGAACCGACCGGCCCGGCCAGCCCCAGGATCAACCCGGCACTGACGATGGCTCCCTCGGGACTCAGCAGCCTGGCACCCACCACGCCCACTTCGGGACGCTGAGCATGGTTGAGTAACTCGTCCAGCCAGTCGCCATCGCAAATCACGGCTTGCGCATCGAGCAGCACCAGGTAATCGCCCCGCGCCTGACTCGCCGCGAAATTACGAATGGCCGCTTCGTTGGCCTCCCCAGCGTAATTCAGCACCCGCAACATGGCGGCACCGAGTTGCGCCATTGCCGCCAGCCACTCGATCATCGCCGGCTCATCACTGCCGCTGTCGACGATCAGGATTTCGTACTGAGCGTAAGCCGTACGCTCAATCAGGCTTTCGGTACAACGTTGCAACGCATACAACGAGCCACCGGCCTGGATGATGATCGATACCAACGGACGCGCGACGTGCAGGTAGTCGATGCGATTGATCAGCGGCAGCGCTTCGTGACGTATCCTGTGCGGCACGCCGATACGATCCAGATGAGCCCCAACCATACCGGCGTTGCGCTCGATCACCTCGGGCAGCGACAGCCAATCGGCAAAGGCCAGACTCGACTCCACCTGAATCTCGGCGATGTGCTCGACGATCTGTGGCCCGGCCTCTTCAACCAGACGCCACAACAGATCATGGGGCGCCAACTCACCGTGAGCCGAATCAAAACCGCCCATCGCCATGAAGCGCTGGCGCTCAAACGCCAAGGTTCGGCCGACGTAGGGATAAGCGCGCATCAGGTCAAGGTTGAAATCCGGCTTGAACACCGGGTCGACCGACTCGCCATCGGTCAACTTACCTTCATCGCTATAGGCGCACAGAATGCCGGGCGACCCGGCGATACGCTCAGCCAGAACCAACAACGCCGACTCGCGTAAGGTGTCGCCCGCCCGCAATAAGTAAAACCAGTGAGTGCCCTCCAGTTGGGGCACCACGGCATTGAGCTGTTGCGCCCAGTCTGCCTGGAATGGCAGCTGCAGGAGGCGCTCATCAGTGTCGCAATGAGCATCAGATACCACCACCACCGCCTGCGGCGCATAGAGCTGGGCACGAAGGCTCTGCAACGTCATGTCCAGCGCAGCCACGTCAGCGTCTCTATCAATCACGATCGGTACGATTTGCGGACGCGACGACCAACTGTCGATGCGCTGCGGCATCAGGCGTTGCTCGACCTGCGAAAACCTCCGGATCGCCAGCCATTCACGATAAAAATCTTCGTAGCTCTCACTCTCTCCGCCCACTCGGCCACTGACCACCGTGTTGCGGTTACCGAGAATGCGCGTGACGCACAGCTCTTGCCATGCGTGAGGTTGATCCGTGACATTGGCCAGGTCGATGTAACGGACCCAGCCCGACGCCGGTGCCGATTCGCCGCTGCGTACCGCGAGCATCTGCGCCAGCCAGCTCCACTCCACCGCAGCGGCCTTGAGCATCTCCGGGGTTTTGCTGAGTCGTTGCGGGTACAACCGCTCGGTGCTCAGCACCGTGTTGAGCGACACCAGATTGCCGCGACGCATCAGACACACAAACAGGGCGAAATCGAGCATGGCGACGAAACCAGCGCCTTCCTGAATCAGCGCCGGCAACAACTCCAATACATCGGCCCGACGTATCAGGGTCGAACTGAAGTTGCCGAGGAAATTCTTTGGCGTACCTTCGAAGATCGCCAGCATGTCGTCGCCTTTCAGCAACGCATCGTTCGGCGAGAAGCGGCAGTTGTCGATCCGCGGCGGCAGGAGGAAATTACCGGCATCGCTGAGCATCCGCAGGGCAAACACCACATTGACATCGGCATGGTCGATCAACACCTGAGCCTGCAAGGCAATACTCGGCGCAAACAGACGGTCGTCGTCACACAGCACTTTGATGAACTCGCCCCGGGCTTCTTCTACGCAACGCAGCACGTTTTTCTGCAAGCCCAAACGGTGTGGATTACGCAGGTAGCGAATCGGGTGCGCCGGCTCGACAAAGCTGTCAACGATGTCGCGGATCTCGTCGCTGGAGGAGTCATCGCAGATGACGATCTCGATCTGCTCGTAGGTCTGGGCGAGCGCACTTTCCAACGCCTGGCTGAAAAAGCGCGGGTTGAAGGCAGGGATGACGATACTGACGAGGGGGCGTTGATTCACGACGGGAAACTCTCGAGCGGCGGGCCTCCCCCTTTCAGGTAGAGGCCACGGAACCGCTTAGGAAAAGACGGTTACAGCTCGACTGGCACAGACTCAGACCTTGTTGAACAAGCCCAGCTGAGCAATCTTGCTGAAGGCCAGTTGCGAGGCTTGCAACATGGTTTGTTGCAAGGTCAGACGGGTCATCACTTCAGCCGGATCGGAATCTCGGATCGACGATTGAGTCTGGGCATTGGCCAGGATCAGACTCTGGTTGGTATCGCTCTGGGTGGCCAGGGCTTGGCCACGCCCCCCCACCGAACTCAACGCGCTGGACAATTGGTCAGTGCCGCTGGCCAGGTTGGCATTGCCCGCAGCCAGCGACGCTTGCAGCTTCTGGGTTGCGATCGCATTGCCATTGGTTGGCGTGTTCAGCGCAGTTTTCAACTGGCCCACGGTGTCCAGAATGTTCTGGGTTTCGTGGGTGTTCACCGCAATACTGAACTGATCACCCGCACCCGGAGCACCGGTCAGCGAAAAACTAACGCCCGATGCAGTCGCCACACCGGCAGCCACAGAACCGGAAGACACCGGTGTGCTGCTGGCAGTCAACGGCGCCGCGTACAAGTCAAATGCGGTGGCGCTGGTGAACTTCAGGATCGCCGAGCCACTCGGGAAACTGGCGTGGTAGCTCGCAGGGTTAGTGACGCTGCTGCCGCTGATCTGTGTCGCCGACGGGTTACCCGGGCTACGGGTCGCGGTGAAGGTGTCGGGCTTGGCCGCCAGGGTAAAGCTGTGGCCCGGCAGCACGGTCGCCGCAGTATCACCGACGCCCAGATTGATATTGAGGGTCAGCTCGACGCCGCGGAAAGTGACCGCCTGACCCGCTGCGGTGGATGGATCGAACGCGCCGCCCTGACTGGCTTCGGCGGTCACGTCGGTGCCGGCCGAGTCAGTGATTTTCAACTGGGTGCCGCTGACGAAGTCCACGGTGTACGGCTCGCCGCTACGGAACTTGTTGTTGTAGGTGATGTTTGACGACACCTGGCCGTTGGACAGGGTGACGCGGCCGTCATCCACGGCCGGCGCGGTCATGGTGACCTGGCTGCGGCTCGTATTGATCGCCTGCTGGAACGCATCCCAACCGGTGCTGTTGGTTGCCATCGACATGGTGTCGCCGATTGCCAGATCCAGTGTTACCTGATCGCCGTTGTAGCTGTAGGTACCGTCGTTGTTGCGCGAGAACGGCGCGGTATCACCCTTCGAGCCGGAGAAGATGTACTTGCCGTTCTCGTCCTTGCTGTTCATCAGACTCAGCAATTGCTCTTCGATCTGACCCAACTCCGAAGCTGTGGCCTGGCGATCGGCGTCGGTGTACCCGGCATTGCCGGCACTGACAGCCAATTCCTTGGCGCGGGTCAGCACGTTGTTGATGCTGGTCATCACCGCCTCGGTCGTACCCAGGGTCGCCTTGAGGGTGTTGGTATTGGCCGCGTACTGATCGAGCATCGAAGCCTGTTGACCCAACTGCAGCAAGCGCGAAGCGCCGACCGGATCATCAGCCGCCGTGTTCACGCGAACCAGGCTGCTCGCCTCTTCGCTGCTCTTGACCACGTTGGCGAAGTTTTTCTGGTAATTGGCAGCCGAGGACTCGTAAAACTGGGCGGTAGAAATGCGCATGGACTACGACTCCTTAAATGCTGTTGATCAATGTGCTGAAGATTTCCTGCGCAGCCTTGATGATCTGCGAAGAGGCGGTGTAGTACTGCTGATACTTGACCAGGTTGCCGGTTTCCTCGTCGAGGTCGACACCCGACAGCGAGTCGCGCGCACCTTTGGCGTTCGCCAGGATGGCTTCGGTCGCGGCGCTGTCGAGCTTGCCCTGGGCGGCCTTGGAACCAACGCCTTCGACCAGTTTGCCGTAAGCGTCGTTCAGCGAAATACCTTTGCTGGCGGAGCCGGTGTCCACGGTCTGTGCGGTTTGCAAGCCGGCCAGTGCGGTGCCGTTACGGTTGTCCAGGCTGCCCGGCTGACTGAGCGAGACGTTGATCCCGGCGCCGTTGCTGGGGGAGCCGGCGATGGTCATGCTGAAGGCCGCGGTGTACTGAGTGGCAGGCGCAGGCGGGATCGGCGCACCCGTGGCGTCCTTGAGCGGAATGCTCAGGCTCAGGGTGTTGCTTTCACCTGGCTTGATGGTGCCGCTGCTGATCAACCCGCCCTTGGCATCCAGGAACTGGTAGGTCTGACTGGTGCCGTCGGCGGACACCGCACCAAATACAACCTTGGTCGGCGTGGAGTTTTTCAGGCCGTTCTGCATCGCGGTGGTGGTCGCCGCGTCGTAGATATCGAACTGGGTGGTCAGGGTCGGTTGACCGCTGGCCGGGATCGTCAGGGTGCCGCTGCCACTGCCGCTCGCCGCAATAGCCGCACCCAACGGTGCCGCGATGGCCAGACGTTTGGAGTCGGTCATCTCGGTCTTGATGTTGGCGGCCGCATTGCGGGTCGGGGTGATCTTGAAGGTATCGCCTGCAGCCGCGGTGCCACCGGTAAGATTCAACGAGAAACCGTCGATCACCGGCGCTGGTGTGGTCAGCGTGCTGTAGCTGCCAATAGACGAATTGTCTGGCAGGCGCTGCACGGTGTAGTCGGTGGCGCTGGTGAACGTCACCTTGTAATCGTTGATGGTCAGCTTGCCGGAGTCTTCGATGCTGACATCGAAGTTGCCCGAACCCACGCTGTTATTGCCGGAGGCGATGCTGCGCTGAGCCATCTGCGCGGCACTGTTGATGCTGTTGAACAGGTTCGAACCGAAGTCACCGTTCTTGTCGATGCCCTGGGCCTGAATGCTGTTCATCTGATCGGCGACGACTAGAGCGACGCGACCCAGTTCGTTCATGGCCGGGTCGAGCACGGTGCTGCGATAGCGCAGCAAACCGCCGATTTCGCCACCGGTCATGATCGACGTGATATCGATGGTGCTCGAACCACGATTGAGTTGCAGCGCCAAGCGGTTCGGGTCGTCTTTGCCCGGCACGACTTCGAGTTTGTTGACAGTGTTGCCCATGACCAGCGGCTGGCCGCTGCCCAAATAGATATCGACGTTACCTTCGCGTTCGACGATCTGCGCGCCGGTAAAAGTCGAGAGCTGGCGTACGGTCTCGTTACGGGCGTCGAGCAGCTCGTTCGGCATGCCGCCGGAGCTGGAAATCTCGGCAATCTTCTGGTTCAACTGCGCCACGGTGGTGGCCAGTTTGTTGACCTGATCGGCCATGTTCGTCAGGTTGCCGTTGATGTTCGCGTTTTGCGCGTTCAACTGGCTGGACACCGAATTGAAACGGTTGCTCAAGGCCTGGGCATCGCTGAGCAGCAACTGGCGCGACGCGTCGTCGCCCGGCTTGGCGTTGACGTTCTGCACCGAGGCGAAGAACTTGGTCAGTGCGCCATTGAGGCCGGTGCCGCTGTCGGACAGCAAGGTATCCAGTGGCGTGACCTGACCCAGATACGCCGCCGAATCGCTGTTGAGCGAGGTGGTGGTCTGCAGTTGGGCGTCAAGGTAGCTGTTGTACACCCGGCGTACATCGGCCAGCGTCGTGCCGGTGCCAATGTAGACATTGCCGAACTGCTGCGAGGCTTTGGTGCCCTGCACGGTCTGCTGACGCGAGTAACCCGCGGTATCGGCGTTGGCGATGTTGTTACCCGTGGTCATCAACGACGTTTGGCTGGCTGACAGCCCCGACATCCCGATATTGAGCAAACTCATGGTTCAGACCTTATAGCTTATGCCTATAAAGGCGTAGTGGTAGCGCCCGCCGCAGCGTAGTTCTGGTAACTCGTCATCTGCTTGGCTATCTGCGAAATCTTGCTTGCGTAGTCCGGGTCGGTTGCGTAACCGGCCTTTTGCAACTCGCGCACAAACTGTTCTGGGTTATCGGCAGACTTCACAACATCTTGATAGCGATTGTTGGTTTGCAGCAGCGTCACAAGGTCATGGAAGCTGTCCTTGTAAGAGTCATAGGAACGGAACTCAGCCGTCTCCTTGACCATCTCGCCATTCCTGAATTCGCTGGTGATTGCCCGCGCCGATTCGCCCTTCCAACTGCTGCTGGCCTTGATGCCGAACAGGTTGTGACTGCTGCTGCCATCCTGAGCACGCATGACCGATTTGCCCCAACCGGTTTCCAGGGCGGCCTGCGCCACCAGGTAACGCGGATCGACACCAATGCGCTCGGCGGCCTCCTTGGCCATTGGCAGCATGGTGTTGACGAATTCGTCGGCGGAACTGAACGCTTTCTTCGCCGGCGCCAGCGGTATTTGCGCCATGGCACGACCATAAACCTGCAGGCGCCCGCTGGATGTCGTATCCGTTTGCGAAGCCAGCCAATCGCCGTTGTACAGAGGACCGGCACCGGTCTTGGTGGTCTGCGGCATTTGGATGCTGTTCTGCGCCGTCGCGGCCGTCGCGGCAGTGGTCGATGCCGACGGCACCAGCCCTGCGAGCAAGCGGTCGGCCAGTTTCGGCGGCAGCGCCAGGCGTCGCTGATTGATCAACGCCATATCATTGCGATGAGTGCCCTCGCCCGCACTGGCCGACGACTTCACCGAGCGCGAAGCCCACAACGGACGCTCGCCATTGAGGCGCGACAGCGGCCCATTGGTGGCGACCGTACCGGCGGCAATCGGGGTTTCCACGGCGGCTTTCGCGGCAGCTTGCTTGGCGGCTGACGCAGCAGCAGCCTCGCCCGGAGCCAGCGGTTTGTTCTTCGACATCTGACGCATCAGCACGTCGGCCAGACCAATACCACCCCCCTCGCGGGACATGGAAACGGCCAACTGCTGGTCGTACATTTCCTGGTATTGCTTGGCTGCGGGCGTGTTGAGCGGATTGTCCTGGCCCAGCGCGTCGGTGGCCGAGCGCATGGACTTGAGCATTTCACCGAGGAACAGCGACTCGAATTCCTGCGCAACCTTGCGCATGTTCGCGTCACTGTCCTTGTCGCCGACCTTGAGCTGGTTCAAGCGATTCAGGTCCGAATAGGAACCCGAATCGTTGCTGCTGACCCCCAATCCGCCCTTGCGCATATCCATGGTCGCCGTCCTCAGATCACGATCAGGTCGGCTTGCAACGCGCCGGCCTGTTTCAGTGCTTCGAGGATCGCCATCAAGTCACCCGGTGCCGCGCCGACCTGGTTCACCGCACGCACGATTTCGTCGAGGGTGGTGCCCGGGCCGAACTTGAACATCGGTTTGGCTTCCTGCTGGGCGTTGACCCGCGAGCGCGGCACGACCGCCGTCTGCCCATTGGACAGAGGGCCGGGCTGGCTGACGATCGGGTCTTCGGTGATGGTCACGGTCAGGCTGCCGTGAGTCACGGCGGCCGGGGAAACCTTGACGTTCTGGCCGATCACGATGGTGCCGGTCCGCGAGTTGATGATGACTTTCGCCACCGCCTGACCCGGGTCGACTTCAAGGTTCTCGATGATCGACAAATAGTCGACGCGCTGACTTGGATCGAGTGGCGCGCTGACACGAATCGAACCGCCGTCGATGGCCTGGGCAACGCCAGGGCCGAGCATATTGTTGATCTTGTCGACGATGCGCTTGGCCGTGGTGAAGTCCGAACGATTGAGGTTCAGGGTCAGGCTGTTGCCCTGATTGAAACCGCTCGGCACCGAACGCTCCACCGACGCACCGCCCGGGATACGACCGGCCGACGGAACGTTGACAGTGATCTTCGAACCGTCACGACCTTCGGCATCAAAACCGCCGACCACCAGGTTGCCCTGAGCGACCGCATAGACGTTGCCGTCGATACCCTTGAGCGGCGTCAGCAGCAAGGTGCCGCCGCGCAGGCTCTTGGAGTTACCGATGGACGATACGGTAATGTCGACCTGTTGACCTGGCTTGGCGAACGCCGGCAAATCAGCACTGATCGACACTGCCGCGACGTTCTTCAACTGCACGTTGCCCGAACCGGCCGGCACCTTGATACCGAACTGCGAGAGCATGTTGTTGAAGGTTTGCAGGGTGAACGGCGTCTGCGTCGTCTGGTCACCGGTACCGTTAAGCCCGACCACCAGGCCGTAGCCGATCAATTGGTTGGAACGTACGCCGGAAATACTGGCGATATCCTTCAGCCGCTCGGCTTGAGCGTTGAAGGCCGCAGACAGCAACAGTGCGGCCACCATCAGGCTTTTGAAATTCAACGTGGCCACCTAGAAAGGGAACAGCGGGCTGAGGAAGAAACGGTCGAACCAGCCTGGCTGACTCGCATCGGCAAACGAACCGGTGCCCGAATAGGTGATGCGTGCATCGGCGATGCGTGTTGACGAAACCGTGTTATCGGTCGCGATGTCATCGGCCCGGACGAGGCCGGCGATCCGTACCAGTTCATCACCGGTATTGAGGGTCATCCACTTCTCGCCGCGCACGGCAATGATGCCATTGGGCAAGACGTCGGCGACGGTCACGGTGATCGAACCGGTCAGGCTGTTGCCCTGCCCGGCCTTGCTGTCACCCTTGGTCGCGCGGTCGCCGCTGTAACTCGCATTCAGCGTCAGGTCACCGTCACCCAATGGATCGTTGACGTGAGGGATTGTGCCGAACAGCGACGTCAGGCCAATGCCGGCCTTACTGTTCTTGGCCACTTGCGAGTTGGCGTTTTTACTGGCCTGGGTTCTTTCGTTCAGGGTGATGGTGATGATGTCACCGACCCGGAACGCCTTGCGGTCGCTGTACAGGTTCTGTTCGAAACCGGCCTGGTAGATCGAGCCGTTATTCGCGGCGGCCGGCAACGGCGTACGCGGCAATACCGGGGCGTAGTAAGGGTCATTGGGCTTGGGCGTCGGACCGACGCAACCCGAAAGCGCGGCGATCCCACTCAGTGCCAGAACAGATACATAGCGATTCATGACCCTACCTCACGGTGTTGCAGGCGGCCTCATGGCCGCCTCATAGACTTGATTACAGATTCTGCGTTACGAACGAGAGCATCTGGTCGGCAGTGGAGATCACCTTGGAGTTCATCTCGTAGGCGCGCTGAGTGGTGATCATGTTGACCATCTCTTCAACGGTGCTGACGTTGGAGGTTTCCAGGGTGTTCTGCAGCGTGGTGCCGAAGCCGGCCAGGCCCGGGGTGCCGACTTGCGGCGCGCCGCTGGCAGCGGTTTCCAGGAACAGGTTGTTGCCCACAGCCTGCAGACCGGCCGGGTTGATGAAGTCGGCGGTTTGCAGGTTGCCGATCACCTGGGATGCCGGGTTGCCGGCAACGGTGATGGACACGGTGCCGTCGCGACCGACCGTGAAGGTCTGGGCATCGTTCGGGATGACAATGGCCGGTTCCAGGGCGAAGCCGCTGGCGTTCACGATCTGACCGTTGGAATCCAGGTGGAACGTACCGTCACGGGTGTAGGAAGTCGTGCCATCCGGCTGCAGAATCTGGAAGAATCCGCGACCGTCGATGGCCATGTCCAACGGCTGTTCGGTGGTTTGCAGGCTGCCGGCGGTGAAGTTTTTCTGGGTGCCGATAATGCGCACACCGGTACCCAATTGCAGACCCGACGGCAGTTCACTGTCCTGGGTCGACTGGGCGCCTGGCTGGCGTTTGATCTGGTAGAGCAAGTCCTGGAACTCGGCGCGGTCACGTTTGAAACCCGTGGTCGACACGTTGGCCAGGTTGTTGGAAATGGTCGTCAGGTTGGTGTCCTGGGCGGACAGACCTGTTTTGGCAACCCATAGAGCCGGAAGCATTCGATTCTCCTCGTGCGCCTGTTTTACGGCGCGACGTTCTGATAATTAGCTGATCTGCAAGACCCGAGCCATGGCCTGGTCATCGTCTTTGGCGGTGTTCATCATCTTGATGTGCAGCTCGAACTGCTTGGCCAGGGCCAGCACCGAGGTCATCTCTTCCACGGCGTTGACGTTGCTCGATTCAAGGAAACCGGACACCAGTTTGACGTCGGCATCGGCTTGCGCCGGCTTGCCGTCCTTGGTGTGGATCGAACCGTCCAGGCCTTTGGTCATGTTCTTGAAGTCAGGATTAACCAGCTTGATGCGGTCGACTTCCGCCATCACGCGAGGACCTTCGCCCATCGCACGAATGCTGATGGTGCCGTCCTCGCCCACTTCGATTTGCTGCTCGGGCGGCACGGCAATCGGCCCGCCATTGCCCATCACCGGCATACCGTTGCCGGCCCGCAGCACGCCCAGGGCGTCGACGTTCAGGCTGCCGGTGCGCACGTAGCTTTCACCGCCGTCCGGGTTCTGCACGGCGATCCAGCCATTGCCTTGCACCGCGACATCGAGGTCGCGACCGGTTTCCACCAATGCGCCAGGGGAGAAGTCGGTGGCCGGACGTTCGGACAGGGCAAACGCACGCGCCGGAAAGCTGTCACCAAACACCGGCATCGAACGAGCCTGCTCCAGGTCTTTCTGGAAGCCGTTGGTGGAGATGTTCGCCAGGTTGTTCGCATGAGCCTTCTGCGCCAGTGCATTCTGGCTGGCGCCGGTCATTGCCACATAAAGGTACTTGTCCACACTCTTTCCTCTGCATGCCGGACGTTTGCCGCCCACTGCTGTACTGCTGAGCCATAAGCAATTTGCAGACCAACTTTTTTCTGGCGGCGCAGGGCCCGGCAAACAAAGGACTTGAGGGGTTCAGGAGGGATTGGAGGATTGTGTCGAAGACGAAAAACCGGCGGTGTTATGCCGGTAAGTGGCAACTCTCAGCCTTGGCAGAACCCTGTGGCGAGGGGATTTATCCCCGTTCGGCTGCGAAGCAGTCGTAAAGCTGCCCGATGCGGTGTGACTGAGAGAATACCGGGGCGGCTTCGCCACCCAACGGGGATAAATCCCCTCGCCACAGTTGGATCTCAACCCGGTTCTTTGCCGACCTCATACTCACGCAACTTGTTGGCAATGGTGGTGTGCGAAACCCCCAACCGCTTGCCCAGCTGCCGACTGCTCGGGTGCTCGGAATACAGGCGCTCCAATACCGCTTTCTCGAAACGCCCGACAATCTCGTCCAACCCGCCCTCGAGCGAGAAATCGCCAAGCGGCTGACGCACGCCGTAGTCCGGCAGGCGAATATGTTCGGCCTTGACGGTCCCGCCCTCGCACAAGGAAACCGCCTGGAACAATACGTTTTCCAGTTGCCGAACATTGCCCGGCCAATGGTAGTGACTGAGCCGCTCCATCGCCGCCGGCGCCAGTTTCGGCAGCGGGCAACCGATCTGCCGACTGGCCTGATCGAGGAAGTGTTCCACCAGAGGCGTCAGACCATCGAGGCATTCACGCAGTGGCGGGATGTGCAGCGAAAGCACGTTCAAGCGGTGATACAAATCCTGGCGAAACTCGCCTCGTGCGCACAATTCCGACAGGTCAACCTGCGTCGCGCAGATCACCCGCACATCCAGATAAACCTCCTCATCACTGCCCACACGACGGAAGCAACCGTCCTGCAGGAAACGCAGCAATTTCACCTGTAAGCGCGGGCTCATTTCCCCGACGCCATCGAGAAACAGCGTACCGCCCGCCGTCAGCTCCAGCAGCCCGAGCTTGCCTTCTGCCCGCGCCCCTTCGAAAGCGCCGGGGCCGTAGCCAAACAACTCCGTCTCAGCCATGGATTCCGGCAGACCGGCGCAGTTGAGCGCCATCAACGGCGACTGCCCTCGCGGACTGGCCAGGTGACAGGCGCGCGCCAACAACTCTTTACCCGTACCGGTTTCACCTTCTATTAATAGCGGCGCATCCAGCGGCGCCATGCGTCTGGCTTCGCGCACCACCGCGGCCATCACCTTCGAGCTTTGGAAGATGCTGTCGAAACCTCGCAGTTCCTGCTTGCGCACGTTATAGATGCGCTCACCGACCCGGTCGGCGCGGTGTAGCGTGAGTACCGCGCCGGCCATGGCTTCGCTGTCGTCATGCTCCGATTGCAGTGGCGCGATGTCGGCGAGAAACACGTCGCCCTTCACCTTCACCCGCAAGCCATTGATCCGTGACTTGTTGGCGCGCACCAGTTCCGGCAAGTCGAAATCCTCGGCGTAACGCGACAGCGGAATCCCCGGCACCTCATCCACCCGCACGCCGAGCAACTGCGCCGCCGCGCGGTTGGCCGCGACGATCGAGCCGCCCATGTCGATCGACAGCACCGGAAACTCCAGGGCGCCGAGCAACGCATTGAGTTCCATGTGCCGACGTTCGCTGGGCATCAGCCCTACGCGCTTGACGCCGAAGACCCCGGCAATCGACTCGAATTTCGGACGCAATGCCTGAAACTGAATGTTGATCAGGTTCGGGCAATGCAGGTAGATCGCGTTGCCTTGCTCACCGCCGACCTCGCCGCGAGCGACGTTGATCCCGTACTCGACCAGCAGGTTGAGAATGTCGCGCAGAATGCCGATGCGGTTCTGGCAGTGGACTTTGATACGCATATAAAGGCCCGAAACAGGAGAGATCGAGGGCCTGAGCAAGGATTTTTCTGCACAGGCGCCAACTTAGTCGTCAAGATTATGTGACACCTGCACGCCATTTCAAACCCGCAAATCTCAATCCCTGCGCCATAGCCGCCGATCCGTAACGAATACTTTACAAAAATCGATGATTTTTCCTACGCACAGCCCGGCTCACGTGCTGCAACGCCGCATTTCTTGAGGTATTTCTAGGTCCATAGCAGGACATAACAAGAACGAAATCCCCTAGCAGGAGAGCAGCATGAAGCAGACGCAATACGTGGCTCGCGAGCCCGATGCGCAAGGTTTTATCGACTACCCCGCCGAAGAACACGCGGTGTGGAACACGCTGATTACTCGCCAACTGAAAGTGATCGAGGGTCGTGCGTGCCAGGAATACCTGGACGGTATCGAAAAACTCGGTCTGCCCCACGACCGCATTCCGCAACTCGGTGAAATCAACAAAGTCCTCGGTGAAACCACCGGGTGGCAGGTTGCCCGGGTACCCGCACTGATCCCCTTCCAGACCTTTTTCGAATTGCTCGCCAACAAGCAGTTTCCGGTGGCGACGTTTATTCGTACCCGCGAAGAGCTGGATTACCTGCAAGAACCGGACATTTTCCACGAGATCTTTGGCCACTGCCCGCTGCTGACCAACCCTTGGTTCGCCGAATTCACCCACACCTACGGCAAACTCGGCCTACAGGCTACCAAGGAAGAACGCGTGTACCTGGCGCGTTTGTACTGGATGACCATCGAGTTCGGCATGGTCGATACGCCAGAAGGCCTGCGCATCTACGGCGGCGGCATTCTCTCCTCGCCGAAAGAAACCGTTTACTGCCTGTCGGACGAACCTGAGCATCAGGCCTTCGATCCGCTGGAATGCATGCGCACGCCGTATCGCATCGACATCCTGCAACCGTTGTACTTTGTCTTGCCGAACCTCAAGCGCCTGTTCGACTTGGCCCACGAAGACATCATGGGCATGGTCAAGCAAGGCATGCAGCTAGGCTTGCGCACCCCAAAATTTCCGCCAAAGGCTGCGTGATCCGCAGCTTTTAGAATCAAGTGAGCCTGTCAGGAACCGACGCTTTGGTTTAGCGTGGTGAATTGACGGCCGAATTCCAATAATTCGATTTCAGGAACCCATCATGTCCACATTGAACCAAGCCCATTGCGAAGCCTGCCGCGCCGATGCCCCTCAGGTCAGCGACGAAGAACTGCCGGTACTGATCAAGCAGATCCCGGACTGGAACATTGAAGTGCGCGACAGCGTGATGCAGCTGGAAAAAACTTTCCTGTTCAAGAACTTCAAGCACGCACTGGCGTTCACCAACGCCGTCGGTGAAATCTCCGAGGCTGAAGGTCACCACCCGGGCCTGCTCACCGAGTGGGGCAAAGTCACCGTGACCTGGTGGAGCCACTCCATCAAGGGCCTGCATCGCAACGACTTCATCATGGCCGCGCGCACTGACGAAGTGGCCAAGGACGCCGAGGGCCGCAAATAATGCATTTCGACGCCATCGGTCGAGTACCCGGCGACCCGATTCTCGGCCTGATGGAGGCCTATGCGCAGGACCCCAACCCGCGCAAATTCGACCTCGGCGTGGGCGTCTATAAAGATGCCCAGGGCCTGACACCGATTCCCCAGGCCGTGAAGCTCGCCGAGCAGCGCCTGGTGGATCGGCAGACCACCAAAACCTACATCGGTGGCCACGGCGAACCGGCGTTCGGCAAGGCCATCGTTGAATTGGTGCTGGGTGCCGATTCCCCGCTGATCGCCGAACAACGGACCGGCGCGACGCAAACGCCGGGCGGCACCGGCGCGCTGCGCTTGAGTGCCGACTTCATCGCCCAATGCCTTCCGGGCCGTGGCGTGTGGCTGAGCAACCCGACCTGGCCGATCCACGAAACCATCTTCGCGGCGGCCGGGGTCAAGGTCAGTCATTACCCGTACGTCGGCAGCGATAACCGCCTCGACGTCGAAGCGATGCTCGCGGTACTCAATGAAGCGCCGAAGGGCGATGTAGTGCTGCTGCACGCTTGCTGCCACAACCCGACCGGTTTCGATTTGTCCCATGACGATTGGCGCCGAGTGCTGGACGTAGTGCGCAGTCGCGATTTGGTGCCACTGATCGACTTCGCCTACCAGGGCTTCGGCGATGGCCTGGAACAGGATGCCTGGTCGACGCGGTTGTTCGCTGCCGCGTTGCCGGAAGTGCTGATCACCAGTTCCTGCTCGAAGAACTTCGGCCTGTACCGCGACCGCACCGGCGCGCTGATTGTCTGCGCGAAAACCGCTGACAAGCTGGTGGACATCCGCAGCCAACTGGCCAACATCGCCCGCAACCTGTGGTCGACACCGCCGGATCACGGCGCTGCTGTGGTAGCGACCATCCTCGGTGATCCAGAGCTGAAAAGCCTCTGGGCCGACGAAGTGGAAGCCATGCGTTTGCGTATCGCCCAACTGCGCAGCGGTTTGGTTGAAGCGCTTGAACCTCATGGTTTGCGCGATCGCTTTGCGCACATCGGCGTGCAGCGCGGGATGTTTTCCTACACCGGTTTGACGCCGGACCAGGTCAAACAACTGCGTGATCATCATAGCGTTTACATGGTGGGCACTGGTCGGGCGAACGTCGCCGGAATCGATGCCACACGCCTTGATTTGCTGGCCGAGGCAATCGCCGAAGTCTGCAAATAACCATCAAGCACTGCAAGTCCCCCTGTGGGAGCGGGCTTGCTCCGGTCGGCGTTCCGACGAAAGCGGAGTGTCAGTCGACATCATCGTTGCCTGACACACCGCTTTCGCGAGCAAGCCCGCTCCCACATTTGTTCTGTGTCGCCCCCTCTTGCAGACCTGTCTAGACAATCCCATCCGTCGCAACAATTGGATATAAAAGTCTGATTGTCATTTTTACTGCTGTATCCTGCCCAAGCTTTTTTAAAAGCGCGGATCTACCAGATCTATCAACAGACTTTGCGAGGAGCGCGATATGCACGAGATCCCTAATCTCCCCTTCCCAAGCCTGCACGAAACTGAGCAGACGCCCACGCAACAAGCCGGTGCCCGACAGCCCGAGCCAAAAGAAGCCACTGAACGCCGCAAGGCCGACAGCGAAGACTGATTCACCTGCAATGCCAGACCGTGTGGAAAGCGCTAACATGCGCTTTCCACACCGCCTGAACCCTTGAGCCCCACCATGACCGACGACTTCACCCCTCCTTTTGATGAAGAGCTGCAGGCCAGCGTCCTGATCGGTACTACCGAGAAGATGATCGATATCTGGAATCGCCTGTCCCCCGAGAAACGCGCCGCGCTGCTCGCCCGTTTCGGCAGCGAAGAAAACGCCCTGGCCGCCCTGGTCACCACGCACCTGGTCGCTCCCGCCAAACCCTGATTCACCCCTCCCGGCAAATAGTTTTACTTTTTCCACGACCCGCAGCCGCTTGCGCCGCTATCATAAGCAGCCTATCTATCCTGCTTTCCCGTGGATCTTTACCCATGTCTGAAAACCAGCGCCCCCTGGCGGTCACGCTGCAAGTCGTTTCCATCGTCCTGTTCACCTTCATCGGCTACCTGAATATCGGCATTCCCCTGGCCGTGTTGCCGGGCTACGTCCACAGCGATTTGGGTTTCGGCGCGGTCATCGCCGGCCTGGTGATCAGCGTGCAATACCTGGCCACCCTGCTCAGCCGTCCTTATGCCGGGAAAATCATCGACAACAAGGGCAGCAAACTCGCCGTGATGTACGGCCTCGCCGGTTGCGGTTTGAGCGGTGTGTTCATGTTGATTTCGGCCTGGACCCAGAGTCTGCCGACCTTGAGCCTGATCAGCCTGTTGATCGGCCGCCTGGTGCTCGGCAGCGCGGAAAGCCTGGTGGGCTCCGGTTCGATCGGCTGGGGCATCGGCCGGGTCGGCGCGTCGAATACCGCCAAGGTCATTTCCTGGAACGGCATCGCCAGTTATGGCGCACTGGCGGTCGGCGCACCGCTGGGCGTGCTGCTGGTGAATCAGCTGGGCTTGTGGAGCATGGGCGTGAGCATCGTGTTGCTGGCCGTCCTCGGTCTGGTGCTGGCCTGGCCGAAAACCGCTGCGCCGATTGTGGTCGGTGAGCGCTTGCCGTTCATGCATGTGCTGGGGCGCGTGCTGCCACATGGTTGCGGCCTGGCGCTGGGCTCCATCGGATTTGGCACCATCGCCACCTTCATCACCCTGTATTACGCCACGCAACACTGGGACAACGCGGTGCTGTGCCTGAGCCTGTTCGGCGCCAGTTTCATCGGTGCGCGCCTGCTGTTCGGCAATCTGATCAACCGCCTCGGCGGCTTTCGCGTGGCGATTGCCTGCCTGTCGGTGGAAACACTGGGGCTGTTGCTGCTGTGGCTGGCGCCGGACGCTCATTGGGCATTGGCCGGTGCGGCGCTAAGCGGGTTCGGTTTCTCACTGGTGTTCCCCGCGCTGGGGGTGGAAGCGGTCAACCTGGTACCGGCCTCAAGTCGTGGCGCGGCAGTCGGGGCTTATTCGTTGTTCATCGATTTGTCGCTGGGGATTACCGGGCCGCTGGCCGGGGCGATTGCGGCAGGCTTTGGTTTTGCATCGATCTTCCTGTTCGCCGCCCTGGCCGCCCTGAGCGGTTTGGCACTGAGTGTTTACTTGTACCGGCAGGCGCCGAAGCATCTCAATGAAAAGTACCGGGAAGAGCGCCAAGCCCGCTAAAAATCGACCTTGCCACGTCCGGCCTTGATGCTGCCGCGCTTGGTCTTTGACTCCAGCCGACGCTTCTTCGAACCGAGGGTCGGTTTGGTCGGACGACGTTTCTTTTCGACCTTGGTGGCACTGAGGATCAGCTCGGTCAGCCGTTCCAGTGCATCCGCGCGATTGGCTTCCTGCGTGCGGTATTGCTGGGCCTTGATGATCAACACCCCTTCGCTGGTGATGCGACTGTCGCGCAGCGCCAGCAACCGCTCCTTGTAGAACTCGGGCAAGGACGAGGCCGGAATGTCGAAACGCAGGTGCACCGCGCTGGAGACCTTGTTAACGTTCTGCCCACCGGCGCCCTGGGCACGAATGGCGGTCAACTCGATCTCGGCATCCGGCAGATGCACGTTGTTGGAAATCACCAGCATGGAAAAGCGTCCGTATTCAGAGTGCGCAGGATACCGCGAATAAGCTCTCCGGCACGCCGCTCCCACAGGGGTTTTGTGTGAACCCCATAAATGACAAACCCGGCACAGTGGCCGGGTTTGTTGTTTCTGCGCTCGGCGCTTACTTCGCGCTGGAGCCTGTTGCCTGCAACGCGTGTTGGGCGCTGCGCTTGTTCTTGATGCCGTAGCAAATCCACATGAACGCGACCCACACAGGAATCGCATACACCGAGATCTGAATCCCCGGAATCAGCAGCATGACGCCCAGAATGAACACTACGAACGCCAGACAGATGTAGTTCCCGTACGGGTACCACAGGGCCTTGAACAACGGCGTTTGTTTGGTCTTGTTCATGTGCTGGCGGAACTTGAAGTGCGAGAAGCTGATCATCGCCCAGTTGATCACCAGGGTGGCAACCACCAACGACATCAACAGTTCCAGCGCGTTTTGCGGAATCAGGTAGTTCAGCAATACGGCAATCAATGTCACCGCCGCCGAAGCAAGGATCGAACGCACTGGCACGCCGCGCTTGTCGATCTTCGACAAGGCTTTCGGCGCATCGCCCTGCTCGGCCATGCCCAGCAGCATGCGGCTGTTGCAGTAGGTGCCGCTGTTGTACACCGACAGCGCCGCGGTCAGGACCACGAAGTTGAGGATGTGCGCAGCGGTGTCGCTGCCGAGCATCGAGAACACCTGCACGAACGGGCTGCCGCTGTAGGAATCACCCGACGCGTTCAGAGTCGCCAACAGGCTGTCCCATGGCGTCAGCGAAAGCAGGATAACCAACGCACCGATGTAGAAAATCAGGATCCGGTAGATCACCTGGTTGATGGCTTTCGGGATCACGGTTTTCGGCTTGTCGGCTTCAGCTGCGGTGAAACCGAGCATTTCCAGGCCGCCGAAAGAGAACATGATGATCGCCATGGCCATCACCAGACCGCTGACACCGTTCGGGAAGAAGCCGCCGTGGGCCCACAGATTGGTCACCGACGCTTGCGGGCCGCCGTCGCCGCTAACCAGCAGGTAGCTACCCAGCGCAATCATGCCGACGATGGCCACGACCTTGATGATCGCGAACCAGAACTCGGCCTCACCAAAGACTTTGACGTTGGCCAGGTTGATCAAGTTGATCAGGACGAAGAAGCCGGCTGCCGAGACCCAGGTCGGGATGTGTGGCGCCCAGTAGTGGATGTATTTGCCGACCGCGGTCAGCTCCGACATGCCCACCAGAATGTACAGAATCCAGCAGTTCCAGCCCGACAGAAAGCCGGCGAAACCGCCCCAGTATTTATGGGCGAAGTGGCTGAAGGAGCCGGCGACTGGCTCTTCGACGATCATTTCGCCGAGCTGGCGCATGATCATGAAAGCAATGAAGCCGCAGATGGCGTAGCCGAGGATCATCGACGGGCCGGCGGATTTCAGTACGCCGGCCGAGCCGAGGAACAGCCCGGTACCGATCGCGCCACCGAGGGCGATCAGTTGAATATGGCGATTTTTCAGGCCGCGTTTCAGCTCGCCTGAATGCGAGTTTTGTCCACTCATGAAAAGGGTCTCACGCAAGGTTTGATGATGTTCGTTAGACGTTGCTGCTCGGTTGCGATTTCAAGCAGCGCCGATCAAACCCCAGCGAAGGCAAAAGGAGTTCAGCGTTTTTACAACGGTCATGCGTCACCTGTTTGTTTTTATCTGTGACGAAATCGAACCCGACACGCTTGTGGCGCGGCGGAGTGAACAAGGCGGATAGCCTTGAGGTTTGCGCAGATGCGCAGGAGGTCACAGTTAAAACGCGGCGCATTGTACACCTGTAACCCCCTGCCGCCAGACACCGCTGGATCAGCGTGTCATTTGCCGGGATTGCCTGTGTCCGCCTCGAAGGTCTCGGGCGGCTGCAAAAATAGAGTCAGACCTTTGCGGGTCATCGACGGGAGCGACGGAAAAATCGCTCCACGGGGAGAGATGGAGATGAGTCACGGCGTACATTGCGCCTCCTTCTTGTTATGCACCTGCACGACAGGCATGGGACGCATCTCACCCTTCAACCGCGCCTGAAACAAGCGGGCCAGAGCCCTGCGCAAGGGTTAGTTGGCTGTTAGGCGGAAGGTTTTCCTTACATCTCTTCCGCAAGCGTCAAACCATGGGCTTTGAGGCTTGATTTCGTCAGCATTTCTTTACATGCCGTAACGTAAATTTGCCGAATCAGATCTGGCTGTAGGCTGACTGCAAATTGACGGTAGGACGTTTCCTTAGGAAAAGGTCGAGTTAGTTTTTTGTTTTTTATCAACAAATTTCTTAATTAAAAATAGAATAAAAAGTTCAAACAAATCTTATTTGATTATTTTTTTGCAATTTAAAAATCTCTGAACTAGGTTTTCAGCGACTTGCTGAGACGCATCAATCAGCAAGTTGGCGGGTTATTCAATGATTGAAAACGCGCCGCAGCACTTACCAAAAAAGTCATCTAGGAGATTCACAATGCAAGCACTTGAAAAAGACTTGGAAACTGAACTGCAACTGGACGATTGGTTTGAAGCACCGACCCATGAAGCCGCCGTTGAAATGATGCAAGCCGATGCGGTTGTTCCGTTCGGCACGGCGATGTGGCCTCTGTAAGACATCCCGGCAGGCACGATCCGGCCGGTGGTGCCTGCCACTTTTTCTCGGTTTGTCAGGGAGGACTACATGGATAAGCAACGCGCCATTTCGCATTTCCTTTACTACCTCGCACATCACCCTGCCCTTGTCGGCATCAACCCGGCGAAGGTCTTGCTCGGCCACACGGCTGATTACCAGGCACTGACGGGCGCCATCGCCGAACAGGTCAGCAACAGCCCACGGTTCAGCTTCAGTGCGATGCGACTGGATCTGGAATCCACAGAATTGCTGGCCAAGGCTATTGCCGACAGCGATCTGTACATTTTCTTCTACGACTCTTCCACCCTGCCCAACCCACGCCCCGACGGCCCGGAATTTGTCCGCGCGCTGCAAGGCGTCATGGCCGAGAACTGGAAGAAGTCGCTGCTGTTCAAGGATTATGGCGATTACTTCTACGACACGTTCAGTGTCACCCCGCAGCGCATTGCCGGGTTGAACAGCCACTTGATCCAGCGCATGTCCCATGCCACCACGTTAAGTTTCAAAGATGATCACGGCTCGTGGTTCGACACACCGTTGAGCAGTATCAAGAAGTGGACCGACATCAACGGTGTCGGCAACTTCGATCTGGCGCCTGGTGAAATTGCCACGCACAGCGAGGCCATTAACGGCCGGGTCAAGTTCATGGGGACTTTTCTCAGCACCATTCCATTTGCCCGCAAATACGGGGTGCTGGAGTCGCCGCTAGAGTTGTGGATCGAGAACTCGACCATCAGCAAAATCGCCACCGAGGTGCCGGGGCTGGAACATGACTTCAACAAGTACCTGGAGGCCAATCCATCCAATCGGCGGATTGAGGAGCTGGGAATTGGCACAAATGAAGGCGTTAAGGCGTTGTATGCGCGCAATGCCGGGTTCGAGGAGCGTCATTGCGGGCTGCATCTGGGATTGGGGGGTGGCGCGAAGGGTAGCCATCATCTGGACCTGATCTTCTCCAGCGGCGTGTTGGCGCTGGATGATGAGCCGGTGTTTGATGGGCGGTTTGTGTTTTAGCCACAAAGACAGACCAAAAAAAACGCCAACCCGAGGGTTGGCGTTTTTCATGTGCCGCTTACCGATTACTCAGGCTTGCGACGACCGAAGCCCGGACGCTGGCCCGAACCGGCTGGCGCACCACGGCGCTTGCCCGATGGCGCGTCCTTGTCGACCAGAACGATGCCTGGACGCTTCTTCGCCGGTGCCTTGGCCGGGCGCTTGGTGTCGGAAGGACGGTCTGCCACCGGCGTACCGCGACCCGACTCACCACGAGACTCACCACGACCGGCTGGAGCACCGCGATCGCTACGACCACCGCTTGGTGCACCACGGCCTTCGCCGCGCTCAGTGCGACCATTGGCCGGACGTGGCGTGCGTGGACCGCGCTCGCCGTCAGCACGAGGTGCTGCTGGTTTGCGGGCTGGACGCTCGCCTTCGATATGCGGTTCACGAGTATCACGTGGAGTAGCCGCTGTCTGGTTGCCGATCGCTGGACGCAACGAACGCACGCGCTCGGTCTTGCCCATTGGACGCGACGATTTACGCTGCATGCGGTCGAGCTTGTCTTTGCTCTTGGCATTCATCTGCGGCATGGCCACAGGCGTCAGGCCAACTTCAGCACTCAGAATGTCGACTTCGTACTGGCTCATTTCGCGCCAGCGACCCATCGGCAGGTCGGAGTTGAGGAACACCGGACCGAAACGCACGCGCTTCAGACGGCTGACCACCAGGCCCTGGGATTCCCAGAGACGACGGACTTCGCGGTTGCGACCTTCCATCACCACGCAGTGATACCAGTGGTTGAAACCTTCGCCACCCGGCGCTTGCTTGATGTCGGTGAACTTGGCCGGGCCGTCTTCGAGGACGACGCCTGCTTTCAGACGCTCGATCATCTCGTCATCGACTTCGCCACGCACACGTACCGCGTATTCACGGTCCATTTCGTAGGAAGGGTGCATCAGGCGGTTGGCCAGCTCACCGTCGGTGGTGAACATCAGCAGACCGGTGGTGTTGATGTCCAGACGACCGATGTTGATCCAGCGACCTTCTTTCGGGCGCGGCATCTTGTCGAAAACGGTCGGACGGCCTTCCGGATCAAGGCGGGTGCAGATTTCGCCGTCCGGCTTGTTGTACATGATCACGCGGCGTACCGACTCGGCGGCTTCTTCGCGCTTGATCACCTTGCCATCAATGGTGATGGCGTCGTGCATGTCGACGCGCTGCCCGAGGGTGGCGTCTTTGCCATTGACCTTGATGCGGCCGTGGCTGATCCAGGCTTCTACGTCACGGCGCGAGCCGACGCCGATACGGGCGAGGACTTTCTGCAGTTTTTCGCCTGCTGGGCCGATTTCCTGGTCGTCTTTCTGGTCGTTGATACTCATCTGGGCACCTCCCGGTGTGGTCTGTTCAGGCAGCTCTGAAGTGAGGGTCCTGAAGAGTTGAAAGCTGGTTCTCGGGCGAAGGGATCGCCGAAGGGTCGCGAATCATACGCTCATGGGAGCGTTCGCGCATCAGAGACTAGCTGATCAATGGCGACTTACCTGGATTTCCGCCGACCGGTGGCGCCGAGTTTGGTTAGCCGCAGCGACGCTTCGGCCAGTACCGTGCGCTTGTCGACCTTGTCGAGTTTCTTCCACGCCTTGATCTCGCGCTTGCTGCGGCCACAGCCGATGCAGATGTCGTCGGTGAATTTGCAGAGGCTTATGCAGGGGTCTTTGGTTGAGCTCATCGATAATTCCAGGCAACACCACAAAACCACTGTGGGAGCGGGCTTGCTCGCGAAGGCGGTGGGTCAGTCGACATTATTGTTGCCTGACCCACCGCCTTCGCGAGCAAGCC